>CAYVQB010000017.1:0-13871 GCA_964453985.1 uncultured Pseudomonadota bacterium | reverse complement strand
GCCATCTTCCAAACTACATCTAAATTCTAATTTTAATAAACATTCTTGTATCCCTCACCCTATTTTTGATACCGTAAGTTTTAGTGTAATTAACATATTATACGGTTAAAAAAGGGAGTAACGATGGAAACAAGCGTGAACAAAATCCACAAAATATCTTTATTAGCGATAGTAACACTAATGTGTATTAGTATGTCCCCAGGACCACAAGGAAATACTACTATTACACCCAGCTTTGTGCCGCTAGATGAAGGACAAGGTAAATTTATGGGCACAATCTATGATGACAAAAACGATATCCCAGTCAAAAATATATCTTTTACGGGTCACACTTCAATTGGTGGCATCAGAAAAGAAACCGATGACTCTATAAATAAACTTGAACTATCAAAAATCAAAGAAATTAAAATTTTAAAACCAGTATATGTATGTCCAAGATACGCAGATAAAGAGTTTATATTGGCAAAAGCAATTGCAAATAACGGCACAGAAATTGACGGACTCTTAATTCCAAGACATGTTGTAATATGTGCACTTGAAGCTAACACACAAATGGAAAAGGCATGGTTTTTGTATCAAGTTAGTAAAATCACATTAAAAAAAGAAGAACCTAAGCCTATAAAAAAAGAAGATAAACCAGGTTTCTGGGGCAAACTCTTTGAGGCAACAACCCCATAAATTATTGCTTGATAGTAAAATTTTTATCTAGATTAAAAGGTATCGGAGGATATTCATAAGTATTCTCCGTAAAACTTTTAAAAATAGAAGCTCTAATTTCATTATGCGCTGCAGGAAGATGAGCAACAAAATCCCCTGGTTTCCACTGACCATAATCACCTTTATCATCTTTAAAAAGTAACGTAATATATGATTGAATTTTTCTAGCAGGAACCATATTTATATGTGAACTATTATAATACTCACCATTTTTTGACAAAAGATCCATAATGGCACTTTGCTCCCAAAAGCTACCACTCTCTTGGTTATAACGATGATTACCTATATCCCATACCTTATTAAAAAATTCTTTTGACCATTGCGTATTCTTAACCAGAAATAACCCAGAATTGATGTCATTGCATAGACTAGGATTAACTTTGTGAGATGATAAAATAAGATCAACATTTTTGCCATATTTTTCGATAAGTTCTTCCAGTTTAATTTCAGGATTGGTAATAAATATATCATCGTCAAACCAAACAACCCATTCATATCTATCATCTTTTAATAAATCTAAAACAGCCCTTATCTTACTCCATGCAGCAGGACGAGAAGAATCTAATTTTAATGAATGATGATAAAAATCATAATTCCAACGTTGAGCATATTTTTTAAAAGAATTAATGGTATATTTGGAAAATACAATTCGGTTTGAAGTAGATACCGTAACCATTGCAACATGCTTACTTCTATAAAAATTAAACGTGTATATAAAAAATAAAAAAACTAAAAAACAAGAGATACCAACTAAAATCATAAACTTTTTTTTTGTACTCACAATACTACCCTTTTTTCATTGACTTTATCCAATCTGCTTTGCTCAACTATACTAGTAACCTAACAAAAGAAAGATTATAAATGAAGAACAATTTACATATCAAAAACGGAATTTCAATACCAACCCACGAGCTTGAAATAACAGCAAGTCGGTCCGGCGGCCCAGGTGGCCAACATGTTAACAAATCAGATACTAAAATTACAGTGCGCTGGAACGTAAAAAATTCTAGCGCACTTGATCAAAACCAAAAAGAAATAGTAATACAAAATCTGCAATCACGTCTTACTAATGACGGTGACTTGATTATAAACAATAGCTCTTCACGTAGCCAACAACAAAACAAGGAAAATGCTCTTGATCAACTTGCTTACACTGTAAAAAAAGCTCTTTATGTTCCTAAAAAGAGAATGGGAACAAAAGTATCAAAAGCTAAAAAAGAAGCTCGATTAAAAGAAAAAGCTCACAAAAGTCAAACAAAGAAAATGCGAAGCAAAAAAATTTCTTATGATTAAGATAATATGTGAACATAAGAAAGGTCTTCGAATCTCTTAGTTTTCTTACTTTCAGGAATAAAGAACGTAAAGTTTAATACAAAAGAATGTTGACAAGTATTCGGATACTTAAAGCTCTTGAATGAAACTTGGTTATAATAATAAAAATTTACAAAGAATTTATTATCATGCTGTTTAGAAAATAAACCAACAAAAAACCAATTCTGCGGAGCCTGCTTAGATTTAATCTCTAATAAAACTTCGTTTGCAATATAGGGCTCCAAATAACAGGACTTATTAGATTTAAGGACATAGCCTAATTTAATTTCGTCTTTAATAAAAAAAACATCATAAGTATCCCTACGGGCTCTATATTCAAGACCAGTAGTATTTGTAAGTTTGAATTTGTTGGTGCCACCCTTAACAGAAAGATCTAAATAAAAACGTTGCTCCGTTCTCAAAAAACCAGGTACTATTCTGTAACCAGCACCCAAATCTAAACCTTTAGGCTTAGGAGTATAAGTTGCATAACCTTCAAAATGTAAATAATCATAATTTGGCTTAAAGTACCTACGATATTCTGTATTAAATTCAGCAGATAAATTTTTATTAAATTTTTTAAGAATCGCCAGGCTTATATCCTGGTCGTAACCAGGAGCAGTAGCTTGTATAAAATTTGGTAAAAATAAGAATACAAAAATAAAACTTTTTATTAACTTCATATAACATTCCTTCTCTTTCTTCTCATCATAATACCAATTAATTTTTATTTCAAAATACTTTATAAGTCACATCCAAATTTATTAGCGTTTTGAGATGGTGTCCTATTATACAAATCTAATAAAAGGAGATTTTAGCATGGCTAAAACATCACAAAAAATGAGCCTGTTTACGCTCATAATGATTTCTGCAGCTCTTACGGTAAGCGTACGTAACTTACCAACAGAAGCAGAAACTGGCATGCACATGATATTCTTTGCACTAATCGCAGCAATTGGTTTTTTTATTCCAGTAGCATTAGTTTCAGCCGAACTTGCAACCGGCTGGCCAAAACAAGGCGGAATTTACGCCTGGGTACAAGAGGCCTTCGGTGAACCCTGGGGGTTTGTTAGTATCTGGTTACAATGGAGCTATATGATAATCGGAATAGTGTCACAGCTCTATTTCGTTGGTGGCTCGATAGCATTTATCTTTGGCCCCCACCTTGCAAAAAGCAAACTCTTTCTTCTAGGCGTCTTGCTCGTTACATTATGGGGATTAACCTGTTCTGTAATGCGAGGACAACGAACTTCATCTATAATTAGTACAGTTGGCTTTTTAACCGGGGTTTTGTTTCCAGCAGCGTTATTAATTACCTTGGGAGCTGTCTACTTTTTAATGGGCAACAAACCTGCACTCGATATCTCCTTTACCTGGAGCAACTTAATTCCTAACTTAAAACAGCTTACTACTCTGGTTCTTCTTGTTGGATTTATGAGAGCCTTTGGTGGCATTGAAGTTTCTGCATGTCACGCGGCTGAAGTTGAAAATCCAAGAAGAAGTTATCCTTTTGCTATATTCCTTGTTGTAATAGTGGGACTTATTATTAATGTTTTTGGTTCACTTTCTATTGCCACAGTAGTACCCCGAAAAGAAATTAGCTTACTTGCCGGCATAATGGAAGCATTCACATCCTTTTTTGCAAAATTCGATATGGTCTGGGTTGTTCCTATTATTGCTATAATGGTTACTATGGGTGCACTTGGTGAAATAAATACATGGCTGATGGGACCAATTAAAGGAATATTAGCTAGCGCACAAAATGGCCAACTACCTCCATACTTCAAAAAAACTAATAAAAATGGCGCACCTACCAGATTATTAATAGTTCAAGCAATCTTAATTTCAATAATTGGTGGTAGCTTTTTACTTCTACCAAATATTAATATTGCATTCTGGATCTCTGTTGCAATAGCAATGTTAATATATTTTACAATGTACTCACTTATGCTACTTGCAGGAATTAGACTAAGATATAAAGAACCAAAAGTTAAAAGAGCATATAAGATTCCGGGTGGAAACTTCGGCATGTGGTTTGTAGCCCTACTTGGATTATCAACATTATTACTAGGTTATGTAGTTGCAGTTCTTCCTCCTTCTCAACTCCCAACAGGTAATGAAAAACTCTATCAGATAGTTCTATTTTCTATTCTTACAACAGTACTGGCTATTCCTTTCATTCTTTACAAAATCAAAAAGCCTTCTTGGAAAATTACAGTTAAAGCTAAAGCCAAATAAAAGGTAAAAATATGAAACCAGAAATAAAACAATACTTGGATATGAGTCCATTTGAGTTTAAAAACGTTCTAATAAAAGCAGCCGGGGCTGCTGCTAAAGTAAAAGGCGCTCAAGTATTAAACGCAGGTCGAGGAAACCCTAACTTTTTAAACACACCAGCCAGAAATGCTTTTAACCATTTAAATCTTTTTGCAACGCAATTGGCAAAAGCAAACACGAACATAGAAAGTCTGGGCTTAAAAATAAAAGCTGATGGAATCGCAAAAAAACTTGATCTATTTTTAGATAAGCTTGAGGACAAAGATACAGCAACATTCTTAAAAAAAGCTCTTGAATATTGCGAAAAAAAACTAGGCCTAATTCCTGATAATTTAGTTCATGAACTTGCAGACGCAGCTTTGGGTGATTATTATCCAGACCCACCAAGAATTTTCCCTAATGTAGAAAAAATAGTTTTTGAATATCTTAATCAAGTTCTATTTAATGGCGAACTATCAAAAAAAGGTAATTTTCATCTTTTTGCAACAGAAGGCGCAACAGCATCCATGGTCTATATCTTCGATTCTTTAAAAGAAAACAAGATTCTAAATGCTGGTGACCACATTGCAATAATTACTCCAATATTTTCGCCCTACCTGGAAATTCCAGAATTAAATGATTATAAACTAGTTGAACTTTATATTGAAGGTGATGAAGACAAAGGTTATTCAATTCCTGATTCAGAAATAAAAAAGCTGGAAGATCCTAAAGTTAAAGCACTCTTTTTTGTAAATCCATCTAACCCACCATCAGTTGCGCTTAAAAAAGAGACTTTAGAAAAAATAGAAAAGATAGTCTCAACAAAACGTAAAGACTTAATTGCATTAACAGATAACGTTTATGCAACATTTGCAGATGAATTTAACTCTATTGTTGGCGTGATACCTAAAAACACTATCTGTGTATATTCATTTTCAAAATACTTTGGTGTTACAGGATGGAGACTTGGCGTAACAATGTTGCATGAAGATAACATTATTGATGAACTTATCGCCAAATTACCAAAAGACGATATTGCCAAATTAAATGATCGATACAAAATGGACTCTGCAACACCTGAAAAGATCAAGTTTATCGATAGGCTTGAAATGGATAGCCGCGATGTTGCACTTGCTCACACGGGTGGTCTATCTTGCCCTCAGCAATGCATTATGGCTCTATTTTCTTTATTTGAACTTTTGGATACAGAAAAAAAGTATCGAAAATCAATTCAAGGTCTTTTGTTAAAACGAATCACAGATCTTTACACAAACTTAGAAGTAAAACTAGAAACAGGACCTTTACACACATATTATTACACGTTGCTTGATCTAGGTAAAATGGCAACAGATAAGTATGGCGCCGATTTTGGTAAATACTTTACAGACAATATTTTGACTGTTGAGTTTTTACTTAGATTAGCAAAAGAGAAGTTTACAATCGCCTTGCCTGGCCAAGGCTTTGCTGGACCTAAAGCATCAATTAGACTTGCTCTTGCAAACTTGCCTAGTGAGGCTTATCCGATTATTGGAAAAAACATCAAAGATGTTATGCAAGAATATTATGATGATTGGAGTAAAACTCAAAAATCATAACATATTCAGGTCGGTGTTTATATCCACAAACACCGACCTGAGTTCTATCAAAACCCCGCACTATACTTCATTCATTCTTTACAAGTTAAGCTCACTTCGATATTCTAACTCATTCATAAGCAATTGTTCAATCCGTTTGAGTTTTATACTACGAGGTGAGTTGTGATAAAAAAATATACAACCTTACTTTTAATGACCATATTTACTTTCAGCTTGTCTGCGATAAAAGTCTCTTACATCATGAACATATGGCCGCACAGTGATTGTTCTTTCTTTATTCAAAAAAATATTACTTCTGATTTAATGCAAAAACAAACATTAGTAATGATAGACACAAAAAGAAACGATATAATTGCTACTAGTAGAACATATGATTTTAACAAACATAAATTTATCCCTTGCCAAACTTGTCTAAAAACAGCTCATTTTCTAAAATTTTTACTAGTAAAATTTTTAGAAAAATATCCTACAAAATTCGAACAATTAGGATGCATGGACGAGTTTTGCAGCAAAGTTATACCTAAATATCTTAAGCACCAATTCTCTTATAAAGCATATACAAATAGATCACAAACAGAGTTAATAATAAAAGAAACAGCTCCCGACAGGACAACAAAGACCAAAATATGGTTAAACCTTTCTACTGGTGAGCAAGGAGTATTCATCCCTATTATTGCTTATGATAAATATATTACTTTTGATAGGAACAACAATACAATAGCACTACTAAAAGCTATACAAAATAAATTTTTAGAAAAATATCCCATAGATAAAATTAAAACTATGAGGAAAGAAGAATTAACTTCATCTCTTCGTAGTTTCGAGAAAAAAAAATACCTAAGATCTGCGAAGATTATCATATTTTTGAGTCTTTCTTTCACTTGAGAATGCAAAAACTTAACATACAGTAAACACAGAAAAGCCGCGATTCATTTACTCTAGACATCTAGCTATAAGTTCAACTTTGGTTCAATCCAAGTAGATTTTTCAGGTAACATATGGCCGAAATTAACAACTGAAGATAAGGTTTCAAAAGAAATTGGATTAAAAACAAAGGCTGCCTTAGCATTTGTTGATTCACACCTTGATTCAAGCTCAGAACAAGATACTGAAGAATTAACATACTCAAGCATGTCTGATTTTTTTATATTATATTTTTTTGCAATTGGCTTCACTAAATAATTATTTATCAAACTTAGATCCAGATTATCTGCCAAACTATTATCTAGTAAAAATTCTTTTTTAGGAGATAGATGGAACCATTCATTCTTAAAGTACATACCAATTACACCCTGCTTTAAAGAACTTTCATTAAAATGAACAACCGATTCAATAGTGAAACTCTTTTCTAATGTTTTCAAAAAATCATCCTCTGATAATTGTGGAATATTTTTCAAAATACGATTATAAGCAAGAATTCGAATTTTATGACTGGGAAATAGAGCAACTTTACAATACATTAAATTTTTTAAATTAGGAGGAATTTGGATTCCATTTTTTTGGTACTGCAATATGTCATCATAAATTTTACATAATGAAGCAACTCGATGGTGCCCATCTAAAATATAACAATGTTTAACTTGAGAAAATAAGTTTGATATTTGTTCCACAGATTTATCTTTATCTATCACCCAAATAGCATGCCTAACATCATCATTCGTAAAATAAGCGTATGTTGGAAGATTTTGCATAAATTTAGTAACTAAATCATCAATGCTTTCTGATGCTTGATAACCAAGTAAAATTGGCTCAAAAGATGCCATCTGCATCTTAAGATTTTCTACATATACTTCAACTTTATGCGGTATTGTTTCTTCATGACGTTTAATTAAATCTGTTTTTAAATATTTTACGTCAATTTCACCAATTATACCTACAGATAAAAACTCTTTTTTTTGTTGTGCATAAATATAAAAACTTGGTTTCTTTTCTCTAGCAAAGAAACCATTATCTACAACAGACTGAATTTCTCTTCCCCAATAAAATGAAGGCGTAGATAGCACTGATGGCACATGAAGAGATGGTAAGCAATCATTTGCACTATTTTGAATATAATCTTCTAATAAAGAATTAGAATTAAAACAGAGGTAATAAGCTTTAAATGGATTTACACTTAAATTTATTGGAATTGAACTAGATATATAAGAAAAAAAAATTAATAGAAACACAAAAAATATTCTACAAAAAAACGACTGCTTTTTATACACTTCATTTCCCCTTTTATAAAATAAAAAATATAATTACTTGTTTTTACTTTATAAGTTCATCAATTTGATGTCAAAAAAGAATTATCAATAGTCAAAATAGTCAAAAATGAAATCACCCTGTTTTATCTAACTATTGATTTGAAGAAATGAAAGAGAATAATCTTAAAATAATATTGGCTGGGACGAGAGGATTCGAACCTCTGTAGCTGGAACCAGAATCCAGAGTCCTACCACTAGACGACATCCCAGTAAAACAATTTTGTATATGTTAGATTTTTACCAGAAATAAAGCTTTTTTGCAAATTTTAAAGCTAAAACCAGGAGAAAGACATGGAAACAAAAGATAAGAATAATAACTACAAAGCTCTCAAAAACATATCCGGCATATTATTAATCATTATCGGCATCTTTGGCCTCTTCGTGCCAATCTTACAAGGCATAATCTTTATAACAACAGGAATAGTGATTTTAGGCGGTAAACCTATCGCCAAACAACTAGAAAACCTTAAAATCTACTTAAAAAGTAAATTTAGCAAAAAACGCTAGTTCTTGCTACAATTCAATGTAAGCCTTACAAATCGTAATTATTAACCTACTATGAAAATATAACATTTAGTTAATAGTTTAATTTTTTATGAGAGGTTATTTTATGAAAAAAATAAATTTACTTTTTTTGTTAGTTTTAACACTTCAAACAAGTCCTACAAAGGCAATGGAAGAAACAAAACAGCAACCTAAACAGGTTGAGCAAGTTAAACAAAAAATTCAAACGTTTCAACAAGATCTTTCAAGGGTTAATAGAACTTTTAAAAACCGTAAAGAAAAAATAAACCTACTTTATGAACTTAGTAGAACAGATAAGCTTATGCTTTATGGAGAAGAAAAAGGGATAGATCAACGTCTTGATCAAATTGAAAGACTAGGTAAAAAGCTTCGTGAAATATCTAAACATATTGAACAACATAATCTAGACATAGATTATGAAAAGATACTTACTGAAACTGATAACGAAATAAAGTATCTAATACGTCAATAAATCGATCTGATGTATAAAATGATTAAAAGCATCTCTAAAAGGTTATAGATTTTAAGCTACAACCCTGTTTTTTTTCTTATTCTTAGACTTCCTTAAACGCTTTTGGATTCTATCATTAAAATTATAAGCAACACCACCACCGGCCACAGCAAGCCCAGTAGCAAGTCCAGCCCATTTGGCTTTATTATAAGTTTCTGTTGATATAACCTTCTTCTTTTCTAATAATTTTGCAGCACCAATAGACGAAACTGTCAAAAGAGTCGACCATAAAATGGGCTTTGCTATTCTAGAAATAGTAGAAGGTTCCCAAATATTTTTACCATATAATTGCTCAGTATCATCTTGTAATCTTCTTATGACTTCATTTAATACAGGCAAATAAATAAACTCTATTTTTCTTTTTTCAAAGTTACTCACGAGTTTTTTATCAAATAAAAAATTAAAAAACTTCTCTTTATACTTATTAAGAGATTCAACTAAAGACTTTCTATCCTGTAAATCTTCTTTTGATTTCTCTGGTTCAGAATACTTAGTCTTGAGATAAAAAACCTCGGCTTTTGTTACTAACAACTCAAGCTTATCAAGGTTCATACCAAGTTTAATTAAAGGGTTAGCACGAACAACAGGGTCAACGTTAGGAACCTGTTCGATCAGAAATACAATATTATCTGGGTTAGGAATGTCTTCCTGATGAGCTGAGATTGTACTAGTTAACAAAAGAATAAAAGTTAAATTTATATATTTTTTATAATTCATAATAAAACCCATTATACAATTTTTCCACCTAATTTCCAGAGTACTTCAGAAATATTTCCATCAATAATTTTTGACAAAATACCTTTATCATCTTTAATATCTTCGCCATTAACTTTTCTTAAAATAATAATCATCTTTAAAAGAACAGAACGAATAGGTTCGGCATTCTTTTCACTTTTTAATTTATAAAGAAATTTTTGTCTAAAAAAACCAAACCAACCCGAAGGCATAAGTTCTATTGATTCATACAAATCCTGTAATGCAGGGATCACTTTTCTTAATTTCAGTTCATATAAAGGATCAACATTAGACTCTCTATTATAAGCATAACTATTATTATAATTACTTCTTAAATAGGTCCAAACAAGCTTCTTATATAAACCAAATAGTTTTGAAAAATTGGTATCTTGTGCAAAGTTACGAAAATCTTTGTTCTTAAGAATTGCCAAATGTGCGGTTAAAATTTCTTGCTTACCTTTATCGGCTTTTTTATAAATATTTAAAACTTCTTTATAAAGTTCAGAACATTTTTCTATACGACTAAGTTGCTCTTTAAATAAAACAAAAGCTTTAGCACTAATATTATTTTTCTCAAGCTCAATAGACTTAGTTAATAATAAACTTGGATTAGCCTGAGCATTCAAGCCAGACCTATAATCCTGCATAAAACTACAATATTCTTCACAAAATTCAGGATCTAAATCGTACAAATTAATGTCTAAAAGTTTCTTCACGTCTGAACTTAAATAACAATAGAATAAACATACACAAAAACTCTTAATAGAATTATTAATAAAATTATCGTCTACTAGCTTATCGTTGGATAATTGCTCATAAATCTTATTTAATACAAACAATTTAAAACTTGGCCAATCTTTTTTAGCAATACTTTTTTTTGCAAACAAGATCTCAAACTTAATGTTTGCTGTTTTTTGCCAAGATATTAAATCCGAAAGAATATTTATATCTTCTTTTTCAACTTTGATGTCATTGTAAAGTAAAACTAAATCATGTTTAAATAAATTAGCCTGATTTGCTTCATCTTTATTCAAAAAATCTTGATCCAGAACAGGCGTAAACAATAAGTTACGCATACCATCATTTACTTCTTTAAGCTTAGCCTGATCTACGCAAGCAAATAAAGAACTAGAACATGAGAAACCCATACAAAACAATAATAAACTTTTTCTTAGAATATTCATATATCCCCCCAGATAAGATAAATACTAAACTATGTTATAAACTATAAACCCAAACTTGCAAAAAGGACCTCTTGAGGATTCAAGTTTTCTTTATTTTCAACCTCTTTAGAGAGATCATTAAAAGTACTTCTTAATCCCGGAAAAAGAGTCTTTACGATATAACGGTAAATAGACAGATTTTCTTTTATATGCTCAGAATTTTTAAAAATGTTCTCTAAGTTACTATAAAGGCTATCTCTTACCTGATTATAGGCAGGATTCTTACCATTAATATCAATTGCCATCTCCTGAAACTCAGGAGTCTTTAGTAGTACATTTAACAACAAATTAAACAGGCTACTTCCTGTTGCATTAACGTCTCTTTCTTTGATATTAATACCATACTCTAATTCGTTAATCTGAGACTGTATCTCTAATAACTCTTTTTCATATAAATCTTTATCAGCTTTCACCTTTTGAAAATCTTCATTCAAAAAATTAAAAACATCTTTATCAAATTCACTTTGTTCACCAGAAAGCTTCAATTTGTCCAGATCAGACTCTAGCTTATTAAATCTATCTCTTGCAGCATTAAAGGTATAAACAAGCCTTTCTTCCTGGTTGCGAAGCTCCTGAACAAGTTGCTTATCATCTTCAGATAACTTTTGAGCTGCATCAAAGCCTATATTATTATTCTCAAGCTCTTTCAATTTTATAATTTTATATTCGTTAAAGCCTTTTAAAAGAGTTATGAACATAAACTTAAATGTCTCTGCGAAAGTAAACTTTTTATCTATTCCTGAATGCGATTCTTGCAATTGCGATTCATAGTTAACAAGATTATTAACAATTTTGCTCCATACATCATCAATAAATTTGATCAACTCACTATCTTGAACAATAAAAGTCTTTAAATTCTCTGGTAAATAGTCAGACAGTTTCTTATCTTTATCTATTGAATCTAACGCCCCACTTTGGCTTAATTTAAATAAAAGACGTAGAACTTCAACTTTTTTTCTAAAGCTCTGATTTTTTAAGGTTGGATCTTTTATCAAAAGAAATAACTTTAATGCAAAAACCTTCATAGGTGTATGCTGCCCATCCAATAACCAGTTAAGATCCGGAAGATATTGTTGCCAAATATTCCAACTCCCGTTTAGCTTATTTTTGAGCTTATTTGCAGCAACAACCTTAAGTAAACCAAGAGGGGAGAACTCTTGCTCAGCAAGATTATCATTAGTTTTTAGATTAATCTTGATAGGAGTAAATGGTTGCAATAGTGATCCTGAACCCTTAAAACCCCAATCAAATCCAAGTTCTTGTCCATTAGGCAATGCAACTACATGCTCGGTTGAGTTCAAGTAACTAATGTTCTCTAATCTTTGTGCATTTTCCCTAATTAAACTTTTGCCTTTAATAGGCATGGCAGCTTCTTGCCCCATGGACTGCAAATCCAACGATATAGAAATTAATAAAGAAAATAGTAATGTGATTTTTTGTTTGTTATGCATAGTAACCCCGCCAGTCAATAATAAAATTATCCCTAAAATGTCCCTAAATAAATAACTGTATTGGTCACTATATCACTGATTAGGATAAACAGCAACTAAAAAATCAGACTTTTGCCTGTAGTTCAGCCTCTAAACTCAATTCCTTGATCTTTTCGTCCTCGGGCCTATTTTGCAAGAAAACATATTTTTGTTTGTATTCTTGCATCTGGGAACGTAGGCGTGTCAGCTCTTCATTTTTTTCTTTTAAAATAAGCTCTGATTCCATTTTTAATCTATTAATATTCTCTTTATCTGATATTCCAGCATTCAATGAACGCTTGAGCTCAAACTCTTTTTGTTTGATCTCATGTTCAACTTTTTTAATTTCTTTTGATTTTTTATCCAATTCAACTTCAAGCTCTTTTTTTTGATTTTCAATTGTCGTTGTCTTATCTTTTAATTGTGTTTTTTCTTGCTCAAGCTTCTTGGTTTGCCCCTTTTGTTCGTCTAATTTAGTCTTAAGCTCTTTTTGCTGCACTTCACCCATCCTTAACTTGTCTTTTAAGGCCTCTAATTCCTCTTTAACTTCATTTAACCTTATTTGTAAGTTCAAATTACTCTTACCCTCTGTTACAATCAGTTTGTCAGCCTCTTGTCTTAGCTTCTCTAAGCTTTGTCTGGTTTTTTGCAGTAAAATCTCTAGCTCCAAGTTCCTTCTATTCTTTTCTTCTAATTTTATTTTTGTATCTTCTTCAAACTTAGAACTCTTGTTTTTAAGATCTTCTTGCTCTTTTTTTACCTTTTCAAGTTCTTTTTCTAACTTCAAAACAAGCTTTTCAGTAACACCCTCACCCTTTACTTCTAATTTTCTCTTTTGTTCTTTAACATTATCCATAACACTTTTAACGACACCTTTGATCTCAGAGTCAGAAAGTTCTTCTTTATCAATTAAAGAGTTAAGCTCATACAAAACAGCAAGACGCATTTTCTGGTAAATAGCTGTACCCAACGAATCTTTATCTAGACTATCTTGCAATATTTTATCAGCTTTCTTTTGGGCAGCTACAATATTATGAATAGTAAGTTTCTTTTTGGTTATCGCTTGATAATTAGAATCATCAATATATTTTGTGCTTGTAACAGTTTTATCAAACCATTCTTTTTGTTCCTTGAATAGGCCCAAAAACTCTTCCTGCTCTGATTTATTTACTTCACCATCTATAACAATTTGTTTCATAAAGCTTATATCATCGTCAAATTGTTTTCGAACAGAAACTCTCCAATCATCAGAGACTCTTTTAAGAATATTGTCATCTTCCTCT
>CAYVQB010000016.1:0-20538 GCA_964453985.1 uncultured Pseudomonadota bacterium | reverse complement strand
TCAAAATAATAGTAATGCATTATTGTATGGGATAAAAAATAATAGTAATGCGTTAATTAAAATAGATCAAGATGATGGAATTCAAAATAATAGTAATGCATTGTTATATGGAATAAAAAATAATAGCAATGCATTAGTTAGTTTGGATAAAGATATAGAAAATAATAGTAATGCATTGTTATATGGGATAAAGAATAATAGTAACGCGACTTTAAATAGTATCGTTGAAATAAAAAACAATAGTAATGCGTTATTATATGGAATAAAAAATAATAGCAACACGATTTTAAATCTTATTGTTGAAATAAAAAATAACAGTAATGCTTTGTTATATGGAATAAAAAATAATAGCAACGCGTTAATCAAAATGGATCAAGATAATGGGATTCAGAACAATAGTAATGCGTTATTATATGGGATAAAAAACAATAGTAATGCGATTTTAGCTTCTGGTTCAGAGGTCGTGAATAATAGTAATGCTCTTGTTTATATGCGTGATCACTTTGATTATTATACAGACCATGTTGTTTTTCATGACGGAACAACAATAAATACAGGTTTCGTACGGTTTAATAATGGATTTACAGTTAATAGTGATGCAATAGCAACTTTAGACACATTTATTACAGTTTCAGGTGGTATAGATTTAAACGGTACAGGAAAAATAAAATTATTAGGTTCATTATTTCTTGATACCAATTGTAGCTTTTCTCCTGGTGGTGGCATAGTTGATGGCATGGGTAATAGTATTGTTTTATCTGGAAATTTAGCTTTGCCAAATTCTTATGTTTTAAGGTTCTCTTCAGATACTATTATAGATGGTAATGGTTGTGAGTTAAGTTTGGGAAATCATGCACAGTTAGCAATAGATAACAATGTTACTTTAACTCTTAAAAATCTTATTTTAAAAAACAATGTAAACCCAAATGTCGATTCTATAATAGAGTTTACAGGAGAGTTTAGTAGCCTCGCTCTGGATAATGTTCAATTTTCTCTAGCCCAAGATTTTCCTATTTATCAAGGACAGCTTTTTGTTCATAATGATGTTTTATTTACAGGTTCTTCCAGTTTGATACATACTTCTTCTTCTTCCATTATTGTTAAACCGCATTCACAATTTGCCTTTGGTCCCGGAACAACATTTTATTATAATTTTCCATTTTCAACAGGAGCGGGCATAGTTTTAGAAGACGCTTCTAGTTCCATTTATGTTAATGGTGCAACATTAAAGACAATATACCCTGTTTTGAGATTAACCAAAGGTAGTTTGTTTCTTGATAACAAGGTTACTTTGAATACCGGTGAGTATGGTATTTACGAATCCACAACAACTGTTACAACAGGGTTAGATTCTTCTAGTGCAATATACAAACCGACATGGAGTCATGCTGGCAATTTTATCGCTTTATTAAGGCCTAGTAGTCTGGAAGTTTATGAATTTGACGGCACAGGGTTTTCTTTTTGTGCTACCGCTACTCTAAATAGTATCTTATCTCTAAGTGCTCCTAGTTGGAGTTTTGATGATAATTATTTAGCAGTTATAGATGATGGTGATAATCGCACTAAGATTTTAAGTTTTGATTCTGTTAATAAGACTCTGACATTTAAGGCCACCACTCCTTTTACTACCGTCTTAATGAATTCTGCGGCTTGGAACCGAGACTCTAGTTATATTGCAGTCCCTTCGGGCTCATATAGTTGGGCAGTATATGGTTTTGATGGTAACGAGGTTTCTTTTATTGAGCAAGACGATTCTATTCAAGTTAATAACGTTGCTTGGGGCCCAAATAATACATATATTATAACCGATGGTAGATATATATTTAAAATATTTGAATTTGATGGATCAACTTTACATGAAACATATTCCAAAAATGTAAATCCAGGTTATTATGGCTATGCTTTTACTTCTGATATCTGGAGTCCTGATGGAAATTATTTAGTGCTAACGGATTCTGAAGATGGTACGGATTATGTTGTTATATATACATTTTCAGCAGGAGCGGCAGCCTTTCTTACTCGAATAGATCAAACAGATTTTAGAGGTTTGTATTGGCATCCAAATGGGAAATCAATTCTTGTTGAAAAAACTACAGCTGATCAGACTTTGTTCTTAGAATTTTATAATTCTACATTAACGCAACTTACGCCAAAGATTTTAACGGGTACATCAATTAATTATAATGGTGATTACCTTGTAGGTACAGGTAGCTTAGGTGTTTTAGATATTCTTAGTGTGAATTATATCGCTGGCATGGCATTTGGGAACAGCGCGTTGGGTTCCGATTATGATTTAGACTTAAATGTTCTAGCTGGTGCGTATGTTGAGCTTGATGGATCTGTTTCTTATGACAATGTTAATTAATTTAAAATGTTAAGTTATTAAAAAAATAAAAAAAGGGGAGTTGTGAGTAAACTAAAATTTTTGGTAAAACTACTTTTTTTGTTTTTATATATTAATAGTTTTGTGAATGCGAATATTGATTTTGCAGGCAGAACTTCCAGGCTAGTTATCAAACAAAATAATTCAAAACTAAAACTTAATAATGTTTCTAAAATTACAGGTTGGTCCCAAAGTTCTATAGTTAAAAATTTTGGAAATGAGTCGGCTGATCAATGGACGGCCGAAGGTTATGCTGGTACAGAAGTTATTGCAGCTGATGGCTCAGGGACGGCTGGTGTTGCAACAAACTTGGTTTATTCAAATAGTAACTCGTTAGTTTCTGGAATAAAAAATAATAGTAATGTGTTATTAGCTATAAGTGATGGAATAAAAAATAATAGTAATGCATTGCTTTCTGGAATAAAGAATAACAGTAACACCTTATTGTTTACAGATATAAAGATAAAGAGTAGTAGTAACGCATTGCTTTATGGAATAAAGAATAATAGTAATGCCTTGGTCAAGATAGATCAAGATAATGGGATCCAAAATAATAGTAACGCATTGTTATATGGAATAAAAAACAACAGTAATCCTATTGTTAAATTAGATATAGATATAAAAAACAATAGTAATGCTTTGCTATACGGAATAAAAAATAATAGTAATGCCCTGGTCAAAATAGATCAAGATAATGGGATCCAAAATAATAGCAATGCATTGTTATATGGAATAAAGAATAACAGTAACACTTTATTGCTTACAGATATAAAGATAAAGAATAATAGTAACGCTTTGTTATATGGAATAAAGAATAATAGTAATGCCTTGGTCAAGATAGATCAAGATAATGGGATCCAGAATAATAGTAATGCATTGTTATATGGAATAAAAAATAACAGTAATCTAACTGTTAAATTAGATATAGATATAAAAAACAATAGTAACGTTTTGTTATACGGAATAAAAAATAATAGTAATGCGTTAATTAAGTTAAATAAAGATATAGAAAATAATAGCAATACTTTATTGTATGGAATAAAAAACAATAGTAATGTGTTATTAATAATCGATAATGGGATCCAAAATAATAGTAATGCTTTGTTATATGGAATAAAAAATAATAGTAATGCCCTTTTGAGTGCAGATAGTTTAGAAACTAATAGTAATGCGATTGTTTATTTAAATAGTTATTATAGATACGAAAATAATCACATAACTTTTTCCAGAGAATCTGATCCGGGTGCCGGTTTTATCCGTTTTAACAATGGATTTACAGTTGACTCAAATGCAACAGTAACTCTTGATACATTTATTACAGTATCTGGACAAGTTAATCTTAATAGTACTGGTAAAATAAGATTATTAGGCTCTTTGTTTCTTGGTCCAAATTGTACTTTAGCTTCTGGTGGCGGGCAAATAGATGGCATGAGCAATACTGTAGTTTTAGAGGGTAATTTAAATTTACCCGAAAATTATATTCTCAATATAACTGGAGATACAATAATAGATGGTAATGGAAGTGATTTATATTTAGGTGCTTGGTCACAGATTTCTATTGATAGTAATGTAACTTTAACTTTAAGAAATATGACATTAAAAAATAGCTATACAAATTACACTGTTGCCCCTATCCGTCCAGCTGCAATTAATAGCCGCCTTGCTTTAGATAATGTAAAAGTTAGGCTTGCAGATAATTTTAACTTTGATCAAGGTCAATTATTCATTCATAACGATGTAGTTTTTTCTGGTACATATAGATTTAGTTACAATTCTCCTGCTCACGCAAGAATAACAAGCAATTCATGTTTGTATTTTGATCAAAATTCTATCTTTGATTACCATCCTTCAACTACAAATACAGGTTTAATTGAATTTGAAGATGTTAGTGCTTCTATGCATTTAAATGGTTGTACTTTGCAAACAACAGATACGGGATTGAGATTAACTAAAGGACAGTTGTTTTTAGATAATAAAGTTACTTTAAGTTCTCAAGGGAATACAAGACTGGATAGTGTAACAAGTATAAATAGTGTTAGCATTGGAGCCATGTATAGGGGTGCCTTAAGTCCTGATGGTCTACATGTTGCTATGGGAGGACCTCGTTCTAACATTCAAATCTATAGATTTGATGGAAGTAATTTTAAAGTTATAGCGGATGTAGACTTTGGCTCAATTATTGCAGCGATTGCTTGGCACCCAACGGGAAAATATTTGGCTGTTGGGGGCTCAGATACGGATACATTAAAGCAACTAAGGGTTTATAGGTTTGATGGAACCACATTAACAGAAATATTTTTAGAAAATATTGGAACAGGTAGTAGTCTGGTTCTTAGTTTAGATTGGAGTCCAAATGGAAAATACTTAGCCGCGGGAATTCAAATTACTGAAGGCCTAGATGAACAAGCAGAAATTAGAGTTTATGAATTTATAAATGAAACAGGGTTAAGTTTGATGGCATCAGTAGATTGGGGCCTTAATAATTCACACGTAGAATCCATAGCTTGGAATAAAACTGGTGATTATCTATTAGCTGGAGGACATTATCGTACAAATCCTCCGGGAATTGGTAATGCAATATTTGTTTATAATTTTATAGCTCCAAGCTTAATCTATAAGGACTCGGTATTGTGGGGTGAGTCTTCTCAGAATGTTCCTAATCTAGTCTGGCATCCAAATGGAGAAAATTTTTTAGCAGTGGGAACCTCTCCTGGTGATGCAAGAATTTATAGATTTAATAAATCTGTAGAAAAAATTAGTTTTATTGATGGGGTTGCTTATGGAGGAGCTACTGTTGTGGGTGTTTGTTGGTTAAAAGGTGGAAAATATTTTGCAATTGGCGGAAGTGATTCTTTGGGAACAAAGATATACAGTTTTGATGGTGTAAATATTTCTAATGTTTTACTAACGATTGATTATTTTAGCCAAGTTCAAACGGTGTGTTGCACTCCTGATGGTCTGTATATAATGATATTGGGGCAAAGTGTTAGCCTAGAAGCTTATAAACTTAATTTTGGATATGAAACATCTCCTCAGGCATTTTCTAATTCTATAATATTTGGCAATAGCAACCTCGGTTCTGATTACGATCTAGATATTACTTTGCTTGGTGGTGCATTTGTAGAACTTAGTGGCCAAGTTTTTTACGATAACGTGAATTAGTCTTTTACAAAACTTTCTTTAAGTATTGTCCGGTAATGCTTGGTTTATGTTTACTTACACGTTCAGGGTGACCAGTTGCAGTAACATAACCACCTTTGTCGCCACCATCAGGGCCAATTTCTATTAGATAATCTGCAGATTTCAAAACGTCTAAGTTGTGTTCAATAACCAAAACGGAGTTGCCGCGATTTACCAGTTTATTTAAAACTAATAAAAGTTTTTCGATATCATAATTATGAAGACCAGTTGTTGGTTCATCTAAAATATACATGCAGTTTTTGCCACGTTTTGAAAGTTCGCTAACAAGTTTAATTCTTTGAGCCTCTCCGCCAGAAAGCGTTGTTGAAGGTTGGCCAAGCTTGAGATAATCTAGGCCAACTTGGCATAAAAGATCTAATTTTTTATGTATTCTTGTATGAGCTTTAAAAAAGTTAAGAGCTTCAAAAACTGTCATGTCTAAAATTTGAGCTATATTTTTATTTTTATATTTAATTTCTAATGTTTGTTGATTATATCGCTGGCCTTTACAGGTCTTACATCTAATAACAACATCTTCTAAAAAGTGCATAGAAATTTTTATGTGTCCTTCGCCATTACACTCAAAGCAGCGACCGCTGGGTACATTAAAACTAAATCGTCCTATTTTATATCCACGAGCGTTACTT
Organism: uncultured Pseudomonadota bacterium; assembly: GCA_964453985.1. GTDB lineage: Bacteria > Babelota > Babeliae > Babelales > UASB340 > CAYVQB01. The sequence goes on along the minus strand of CAYVQB010000016.1, from coordinate 14,328 downwards.
TCAGGTAGTGATGCATAAAGGTTCCTGATCTCATCAAATATGCCCAAATAAGTGGCAGGGTTAGATCTAGGAGTTCTTCCTATCGGGCTTTGGTTAACGAGCACTACGCTGGCTATTTGTTGCACTCCAGTCAGTTCTTGTGCATTTCTACAGACAGCACATCCTCGTGCAAAATAGTTTTGTAATGCTGGTGCTAAAGTTTGCATAATAAGACTGCTTTTGCCTGAGCCAGAAACTCCGCAAATAGCAGTAAAGATACCCAATGGAATATCAACAGTAATATCTTTTAGATTATTAGCAGTAGCATTATTTATAGTTAAAAATGCTTGAGGTTTACGTCTTATTTCTGGTGTTTTAATTTGTAGTTCACCGGAAATATATTTTCCTGTAAGAGAATTTTTATTTTTAGCAAGTTGAGCAGGTGTACCTGTTGCGGTAATTTCTCCGCCCAAAATTCCAGCTGCAGGACCTACGTCTATTACATAATCTGCAACTTTAATAGTATCCATGTCATGTTCCACAACCAAAACAGTATTGCCTTGGTCACGCAACATTTTTAGAGTTTTTATTAGTCGATCATTATCTTTTTGGTGTAGCCCAATGCTAGGTTCATCTAGTATATAAATAACGCCACTCAAAGCTGAGCCTATTTGTGTTGCAAGACGAATTCTTTGTCCTTCACCACCAGATAGAGTTTTTGCAGTTCTTGATATAGTTAGATAAGACAGGCCTACATTTTGTAAGAAATTTAATCTATTTATAATTTCTCTTAAAAGTGATTCAGAAATTTTTTGTTCTTGTGGGTTTAAGGATTTTTTTAATTTTTTAAAGAAACTTAAGGCGTTTTCTATGGACAAATTACTAATTTCATAAATATTCTTTTTATTTATAGTAACAGCTAGAGCTTCATCTTTTAATCTTTTACCATCACAAGATTCACAAGTTCTTTCTTTTTTATTTCTAAAATAATATTCCAGATATGATTGTTCATAAATAAAACCTAATCCATGACATTCTGGGCATGCTCCAATAGGGGAGTTAAAAGAAAAGAATCTTGGTTCTAATTCTGGAAAAGATTTAACACAATTTAAACAGATCCTTTTTGAAGAATATGTTTTTGTTTTGTCGTTTTGATCAATTATGCTACAAAGGCCACCGTTTGCATTGAATGCTTTTTCTATAGCTTCTTGTAGTCTCTGGCTTTCTTCTAGTGTGACACTTAAATTATCTATCAAAAGACTTATGTTATGAGTATAGGTTTTTTTTAATTTTAGATTTTCTATGTCTTTTTGATCGCTGAATCTTAACATTTTTCCATCAATTAAAAAACGATGAAAGCCGGAGCTAAAAAAACGAGTAAGCTCGCTTTGAAACTCACCTTTTTTTTCTACAGCTATTGGGGCTGCAATAGTTATATTTTGTCCCTTAAACTTTTTAAGAAGCATGGTTGTTATATTTTCAGGAGACTCTGCGTGTATTGCCTCACCACATGAAGGGCAGTGAGGTATACCAATTCTTGCAAAAAGTACTCTTAGGTAATCATAAATTTCTGTTATTGTACCAACGGTAGATCTTGGATTATATCCAACTGTTTTTTGTTCGATTGCTATTGCAGGGCACAGGCCCTCTATTTTTTCTACGTTTGGTCTTTTGCTTATTCCTAAGAATTGACGAGCATAAGAAGAGAGTGATTCAACATAGCGACGTTTACCCTCTGCATAAATTGTATCTAATGCCAAAGAGCTTTTGCCTGAACCTGATGGCCCGGTTATGACAACTAGTTTATTTTTGGGGATCTGCACATCTATTGATTTTAGATTGTGTTCTTTTGCCCCTGTAATGTTTATGTATTCATTATTTTTATTTTTATTATTTTTCATATAAACCAATTTAATTTATTTTGGGTTTTTTATCAAAAAAGCCTTAAATTTAGGTGTTTTTATAACGCTTTGTTGCAATATTTGAGGGGTATGTTAGGATTTCCAATCCCTTTAGGGACCCTTTGGGGGTTTTTGTTTGTGGTTTGTATTTCAAAATTCTAGAGAGTTTTATATTATGTTCAGGCTAACTTCTGGTAAAAAACATTTGTTTTTATTTGTTCTGTCTCTTATTTCTTCCTTTAGTTTGGTATTGGGAAGAAATGCTTTGGATGATGATTATCGTCATTATCTTGGAGGCGAAAGAAGTAAGAGCCTTGAGTTTTTAAAAGTTCGTACACAGCTAAGAAAACAACTCGATGGGCTTGATACGCAAATTGAGACATTAAGCGCCCAACCTATTTCTACAAAAAGAGACGAACGTCTTAAAGATTTAGAATCAGATAGAGAGAATGTTAGGTCGCTTTTAAAGGGTAGTTTTGGTGATGTGTTTTTCCGTGGTATCGCTGGTGATAACTGGAAAATGGTTGAAGATTTAAGAGTTGGTAACGACATTCTAAAAGGTACCTTTTATGGTGTTGGCCTTAGGGGAGCGGTATCTATTGGAAAAACTGTAGGCAAAAAAGTAGATAGTTATACAGAGTATGTATTAGGTGGCCTACTTGGCAAAATTGAAGATATTTTCAGAAGTGTAGGTCAGGCCCTTTTTCATAATAGTTGCAAGCCTTTTACAACTGGTGAAATAACTTCTTGGAAGACTATCTTAATAAAAGATCTAAGAGATATAGAAACTATGCTCAAGAACGCAGAACGTTCTGATTCCAGAAGTCGTGATGCAATATTAAAGGATCTGCAAACTGATGATAAAAAAGATAATCTAGCGGCAACCTTGTGGCAAGATTTTGTTGAAGATTTTGCATTAACATGCCAAGAACTTATAGAAGAGATTGATGGGCGTGTTGGATATTATGAAAAGAAAGCTGATGGTTACGGTATAAAAAATTGCTCAAATAGATTAAGTAATAAATTATTCAAATTAAAAGGTTGGGTTACTAAAGTAAAGACCTTAAAAGAGTTTAGTAATATTCCTGAAATAAAATCTGTTTTGCCAGCTATGCGAAATTCTCTTGATGGATATTTTATTAATCTTAATAGTTTATTAAATCCTGCGGATGCAAAGAATAGTAGAGTTGGTGCAACAACTGGTTACCAGAATCATGGTTATTCTTCTAGTATGGATAACGGTGGTCCTTTTCCTGGTGCGATATAGTTTTATGAATAAACATTTAAAAGTTATAACTATATTTAGCTTGTTATTTTATAATATGGCTTTTACTCATGATGCTGTATCCCGAGCATCTGTACAGGGTATAGAAGAAAAAAAAGACTGTTACCAAAAAATAGAAGATGATGCTAAACAGTTTAGACGTACTGTCTATATTCTTGCTGCTATTAGTGCCACAAGTTTGTTGGGCTTTTTAAGTTATAAAATTTATAGACATTATAATGGTAAGAGTGATGAAGACCAGAAAAAAATAGGAGCTTCTTCCTCAGGTTCTTATAAATCTTCCGGTAAATATTATGATCTGAAAAAAGTGCCTAAGAATTATTTATTAAAGTTAAAGCGAAGAAATAAAAAGTTTTTGGGTCTTTGTAAAGAGCGACTTTATGATGGGATTACTGATGGTGCTTATTGGGCCATATCTTCTGTTTTTATTACATCGGGAATGACTGCAGCTTCGGGCGCATATGTTTTAGGTAAAAATAAATTTTCAAAAGCTTGGAATGGCAATAACATAGAAACTTTTGAGAGTATAAAAAGGCAGTTAGATTTTGAACTAGAACAGTTTAGATCTTTTTTTATGCCAGGTTTTTATGATAAGCAAGAGATAAAAGACAATCATAATTATTTTGTACAAATTGTTGAGAATTTCCTTAGCCTGGTTACAGTATTGGCTGAACAAAAAGAGGGTTTGGGGCAAGCTGAACAAGAGGTGGTTTTAAATGGACAAGATCTGTTGATGGCAAGGGTTAATAAGTTTGCAGAGACTCTTGAGTCTAGTTTAAATAACATCCAGGGTGATGAAGTTGACCAAGAGTTATTGCAAGAGATTTATGTGTCCTTTAATCAGTTACATAATCAGATGGTGAGATTTATTAATATTTGTTGCTCGATTTTGTATGAGAACGTGTAGGGCTAAGTTTTTTTACCACTACAGCTTACTGGTCTCTCCGTAGCCAGCAGGACGAAGTCTAAGCCGCCCTTACAGGGCTCAGAGTCTCTTGGTTTCATGCAATCCCACAGCTACGGCCAAAGGCCTACGCAATGGGCTAATAGTAATCGCCCATTACATGGGCTGATTTTGGAAGTTATTATTGTGGAGTAGGTAGGCTTGCAAGGGCAGGATGGAGACAGTTATATGGTGCAATGAAGATACTATGTTTTTATATAATAAAATTTAGCCCGGAAGGGCGTTTAGCGTTAGCCCATTGCGTAGGCCTTTGGCCGTAGCTGTGGGTACTTAACGAGACAAACAAGGTTGAGCCCTGGTAAGGGCGGATTTAAATGTTGGGTATGAAGTTATGAAAAAATATATATTAATTTTATTCTTAATCTTTTTTACGAGTGTGACCTTCGCAAGCGATGCAACAGATCCTATGAATCTTGATTTTGATAATATTAGTGAAACAGATTTGTTTAGCTTCCTTAAGGGTTTAGATGAACCTGAAGTTGTTTCTAAGAATCTAAGTCCCGAAGATTCCAAGTTAGAATCTAAATTAAAAGAACAGATAGTAAAAGAGTCGCAAGAATTTTTTAAAAAATATAAAAAATATATATTTAGGTATTTTCCAAAGGTATTTTTGATGCGGGAGAATTTTCTTGCATTAATGACGCCCGAAGATATCTCTAACTATCTGGAAGAAATTATTAAAATCTTGCGTTTTGAACCCTGGAAGTACGTAGAATCTCCCTTTAAATTAATTAATACACAGCTTAGTGATGAAGAAAAAAAAGTATGGGCAAGTGTTGGTTATGATACCAAATATTTAGAAACTATTGCAGATCCTAAAAAACTAAAAAAAGTATCACGCGATGGTGCGGGGTTTTGGGAGTTTATAGCAGATCAACTTTCGTTTTATGCAGAGTTTATAGAACGGGTACGGGTAGATAGTAAAGATAATTCTATATACTTAGAAAAAAGAAACTCAAGTTACTGGGATAGTGGATATTATGGTGGTTTTGGTGCATATGGAGCAAAACCAAAACAAGATAAGAGTGCTGATTTAAAACTAAAAGAGTATTGGAAAAAGAATGGGATTTTAGTTAGCTATGAGTTTTATTCTTTTTGTTTTGATTATTGGGCCAAACTTTTTCTAGAAGAGATCAAATACAAAAATTTGAGTGGGACTTACAGATACTATGATGACTTAAGAGTTATTCTAGATAGAATTTCTGGTTCTGTTCGTGAGGCTGAGTATCAAGAGTATATGAAGCGATATAAAGAGTTGTTGGACCTGCTTAAACAAGATAAGCGTGGTAATGATTTGCCTGATAAAGATAATATGACCCAAGATGATAAACATTGGGACGAGTTCATGGAGCTCTTAGATGATGTTTAAGATGAAAAAAATAATACTTTTATTTCTAATATTTTTTATAAAAATAAATGCCGACTCTTTTGATAAAGAGTTTTTAGATAGCTTTGTACGTCATTATGAATTTAATGCTGAAGGGCGCTATGCACATGAGTATCACCCTGCACTATTAGATAAAACGGCATATAGTTTGGACGAGCTTGAAGGAAAATTAAAAAACAATAATTTCAATCTAGTCGGACGAGTTATAATTTGTGGTTATGAAGAAGAAGCTGTGCCTTCTTATTACCCGGATTTCAAAAGAGAAAAAATTAATGACGAGGCCAGTAAAAAAAGTAAGAGAGGCTGGTCACAAAAGTTGCACAATAGATTCGGTTTTATGACCGGTTTTTTGTTCAAAGATTTTAATTATTTTTCACAATATTGGTATCCAGGTGATAGTTGTGTATTTGAGCATATAGATAATGATGAAATAGAAATATTTGACGATAGAGCTGAAATTTTTCAGAAACATGCTTTTGGTAAAGCATTAGATTTGATGTTGCCGGTTCAATTTGAACTTTTAAACAAATTTAAAGATAAAGATTTTAAGGGTATATTTCAAGATCTAATAAGATTTTGGAGTTGTTTATATAATGGAGAAATTACAGTTGAAAGCAAGCAGGTTGCAGGAACTCAAGATATTCTTTTTTCTATAGAATATGCAAAACATTTATTACGCTCACCCCTGCCTCTTTTTAAGTTCTTTGTAGGCCCAGATATTACTTATCCTGTTGAAGTCTCGTGTTCTCAGCCTAAAGGTGCAACTTTGCATGCACAGGCTTTTGTGAAAAATATTTTGCCTAAGTTAGTTCCTAAAGAAGATAAGTCTACTGTTTATGTCTTTTGTAGCTTTGTTGATGGTGTTGGCAAAAGTACAATGCTTGGAAATATCAAAAATTATATGAAATATGGTGAGGATGTAGGGAGCTTTGATCGGGTAGATAATTCTTCTTCACAATTGGCAGAAATCTTTGAACTTAAAGAAAACGTTTTTATTGCAGATTTACCTGCACAAGTTAGCCATTTCACATACAAACCAGATGGTCTGGTTTATGTTTCGGTACAGAGAGAGTTGCAGCAAAAAGAGATAAAAGAGTTGCAAGATTTTGCCCGTCTTAATCAAGACAAATTTCAAAAGGAGTATGAGACTCTTTATGGTCAGGTGAAAAACATTATAGATACTAAAGGCTATCTTGCCCCTGATTTAAACAATATAAAAATGCCGGATAAGACTTTTTTAAAAAATCTTGTCTTACTCAAAAAAGATCAACTGAATCGTTGGATACCTTTTAAATATAAAGATAAATATTATTTGTTTGATTATACAGATGTTTCTCAGGTTAGAGTTTTAATGTCACTAGGGTTTGTGCAATCTGAGGGTTTAAAAAATATAGAATCTGAACAGATGCTATTTTTTGATGGTATTCGTTTACCTTTTGTTTACGATTATTTTACGTCAGATCTTGTTGAGAAATTAAAAATTAATAACATAGAAAATGTTGTTTTTGTTGATTTTGTAAGTATGTATCCCCGGTCGTCAAGAGAGAATATTAGAGTTAATTATCTTTTGCAGCAGATGGCAATTTTAGATTCTTCTTTTGATGTTAAATATAGTTTGTATAGAGATTTTGTTAATTCTTCAGAGCTGCTTTATTTATTAAAAGAGCGAGAGCCATTTCTAAGTGTTTTAAATTCATTTGAATTAGAAGCTTTATCTCGTTTTGCTTTATATAAAATTATTTTGGGCCGTAAGAGTGGAGATTTAGAAGGCTATTCTCTTGAGGGGTTAACTAATTTAATTAAAGAAGAATGGAGCAAGATAACAACTCAGGATATGGAATATTTAAAGTTATTATCGGTAGAGAAACTAAAAAGAGAAACAGTTAATCTTGAAGAAATTTATGGTTTCACCAAAAACTTTGTGAATATACAGCAACTTTCACTTGAAAGGGTGCTGCAGTTTAGTAAGTTTTTGAGCGACTTCTTTGTTGATAATATAGAAAATGAACGTATAAACAGTTTATGGGAAGGTGCTGGTAAAGTTGTAAGTTTAGATACCGATTTTTACAGTAGCCAACTAAATAAAGTGATGCCTACAATTTCAGGAGAAAGTGTTTATACCTATTATAGTCTTGATAAAAATTGTAAAGATGAGCACCTTTTAGGACCCTGTATTAGAATGATAAGGGCTAACTGGTATGCTGCAATCTTAAATCTTTTAGATTCACAACAAATTTCTGAAGAACGTTTTTTTATAGAAAAAGAAAAATACTTTGTTGCACCTTTAAAATTAGCTTGGGGTGTTGATAATAATCTTTATCTAACACAAAATATTTTTAACGAATGGGAAGATAAAGTTGATACCAAAGATAAAGAAATAGAAGAATTTTTTAATCTTTGCAAATCAGGCAAGATCCGTTGGGGGGAGTTTAGTGATAAGCCATATCGTCTAGATTATAAAACTTTAGGCACAAATTCAGGACTCTTTGGTTTTGACTGTGATATGACTTCTTGTAAAAAACTTTATCAGCCTAAATCTACGATTACTTTTTTAGTCCAAAAATATCAAAAAGAGTGTGGACAGAATTTGGTCATGTCTACAGAAAAACTCTATGAGAGATTAAAAGAAAGTGAGTTATGGAAAAAAGAGCGAGAGGCTTTAGTAAAGCAAGCTGAAAAAAATGGTGAGTATGGTAAAGAGGATAAAAAGAAAGAAAAAGAAGGTTCAGATAAAGATAATAAAAAGAAAAAAGAGCAAGATTATGATGAAGATATGGGGATGCTTTCTGGTTTTATATCAAAACCTAAGGCTAAAGTTTATTTGGGCAGAGAAGATCAGATGTCTGTGTTAAGGCAAGTTGTAAGGATGCTTGTGACGTTAGAGATGGTTATAAAGGATCCTGATGCAGATGTTATTGTTAGATTTGATAATAAAGAAGATTTTAAGGCTGCTTTAAAGTTGTTTGAAAAAGTAATCCTGCCTAAATATTTTGGAATTCTATTTAAGCAGGATTTATTTGATAATTACGAATACATCGAACCTTGTATTTAATCGCTCTTGACTATGTTTTCAACTTCTACTAATTGTTTTAGGGATTCAAATTGTTCACAAATTATAGAGAACTTGGAAATTTCTATATTGTTGGAATAGATATTTTTGTTTGTTACTGTTTTGCTTAATTCATATACCAAGTAAATAAAGAAAATATAGACACCTATTTCTTTGGGTGTTGGATTTCTTATTGCGAGCAGTTTGTTTACAGTTGTCGTTAGTTTTGATATTAAAATAAATTCGCGATTTACTTTTTGTTCTGTAGTTAGCAATTGATAAATTTCTGAAGCAAGCTGATAAGCGTTATTAAGATCTGACTTCATTATTTTTACTGACATTCTTGATCCTGGATTTTCTGGATTAGGAATGTGAGATACATATCTAATTTCAGGGTTTTTCATAGTAACTAGTTTGCAAGAACTTGTCAGTAATAATAAAAATAATAATAATTTCCTACTGTTCATAATAAGAGCTCTTATGTTTATTGTGTGTGAAAAACTTTACAGGTAGCGTTTTGTTATTTTATATCCAAAACGCTTTTGAATCAAGCTTTGTTGATAGTTTGTTTATTAATAGTAATTTTGCGCCTTTAATAAGTTTTGATCGATTTTATTCTGAAATTTGTTAATATTATGAATTCAATTAAATTTAAAATTTATATGGTTTTTAATAATTATGAGCTCAAATAAAACAACCCCTTTAATGCAGCAATTTTTTGATATAAAAGCACAGTATCCTGATTCCTTACTGTTTTTTCAGGTAGGTGACTTTTATGAACTATTCTTTGATGATGCAAAAAAAGCCTCTTCTTATTTAGCAATAACATTAACAAAAAGAGGAAAGCATAACGGGCAGGATGTGCCTCTATGTGGGGTTCCAGTCCATGCTCTTAATCATTATCTAGTAAAGTTAATAAAGGGTGGGTTTTGTGTTGCAATTTGTGACCAAATTACAAAGCCTGTTCCTGGTACAGTGGTACAAAGAAAGGTAACACAAGTTTTTACTCCAGGGACTTTAACAGATACAAATTTGCTTGATGAAAAATCTGCAAGTTATCTGGTTTCCTTTTTTCCTTTAAAAGATAAATGGGGTTTGATTTTTACCGAGCTTTTGACGGCACAGCTTTTTGCAACATCGGTTCCTGCAGGTGCCTATAAAATGATTGAGTCAGAACTTATCAGGTTCTTTCCTGATGAGGTAATTTTACCTGATTTAAAAGATGCAAAAAGTTATAATAATTATTTCAAAAAACTTGGTTACTTTGTAAGCCTTTCCCCGTTTATGGGTGATGAATCTGTTTTAAATGCAAAAGAATGGGCTGAAAAACAGTTTGATAACAAAGTTATTGAATCTTTAAGTAATCAAGAGGCAATAAGTAGTACACTTTCTTCTCTTTATTTTTACCTTAAGAAAAATCATGAAAATGCATTAAATCAGTTTAAGACTATTAGGTTTTATGAGCCGGATGATTATTTAGTTCTAGATCATTCAACACAAAAAAATTTAGAAATTATAAAAAATATTCATGATAATACAAGAAAGAATAGTCTACTCTCTATATTAGATAGAGCAAAGACGCCAATGGGTTCACGTACAATAAAAAAGTGGTTACTGCGACCGTTGGTAGATAAAAAAGCAATACTACAAAGGCAAGAGGTTGTTTCAAGTTTGTGTAAACAGGTTGATACAATGCAACAGATAGAAGAGCTTTTATCTAATATTTGCGACATAGAAAGAATCATAGGACGCTTAGCCTTAAATAGGGCTTTGTTGCAAGATTATATAGGGCTTAAAAACTCTCTAATGGTTTTGCCTTCAATAAAAATAATATTACAACAAAATGTGGACTCATATTTATCTTCTGTAATACAAGAAAAAATCAGTGATTTTTCTGTGTTAATAGAACTTCTTCAATGTAGCTTAAGTGATGACATGAGCTTAAAATGGGTAATTAAAAAAGGCTTTGATTTAGAGCTTGATAGGTTGCGAGACTTGGTAGAAAATGGACAACAAGAGATTTTAAAATTAGAACAAAAAGAGATTGAACGAACGAAAATTAATAGCCTGAAAATTCGTTACAACCAGATTTCTGGCTATTATATTGAAGTTACTAATCCTAACCTAAGTTTAGTGCCAGAAGATTATATTGAAAGACAAAAGCTTGTTAATCGTAAACGCTTTGTGACTCAGGAATTAAAAGATTTAGAACAAGAGCTTTTAAAGGCACAAAATGAAATAGAGATAGTTGAGCAAAAAGTTTTTGATAAAGTTAAAACAGAAGTAACATTATATTTAAGTCAGTTGCGCCAAACGGCACAAAGTTTAGCATATCTTGATGCGTTATTTAGTTTTGCACAAGGAGCGTATCAAAATAATTATGTTGCCCCTATTTTTAATGATGCTCAAGATATAAATATAAACTCAGGACGCCATCCTGTTGTAGAACAAAAACTTGATGTTGAGTTTGAATCAAATAATACAAGTTTAAAAGACACTGAATCTTTGTGGATTATAACTGGTCCCAATATGGGTGGTAAATCTACCTATTTAAGGCAAGTTGCGCTTATTTGTATAATGGCTCAATGTGGAAGTTTTGTGCCCTGTAAAACAGCAAGTTTGCCTATTCTTGATCGAATTTTTACCCGTATTGGTGCTGGTGATAATTTGGCAGAAGGCAAAAGTACATTTTTGGTTGAAATGGAATAAACTGCAACAATTTGCACACAAGCAACAAAAAATAGTTTAGTAATTTTAGATGAAGTAGGGCGAGGAACAAGTACCTTTGACGGTATGGCGTTGGCCCAATCTATAATTGAATATATATATTCTCATGTAAAAGCACGATGTTTGTTTGCAACACATTATCATGAACTTACAGAGCTTGAAACAAAGTTTGATGGCATAAAGAATTATCATATGCTTAGCAAGAAAGTAAAAGACCGGCTATTGTTTTTGCATAAAATAGAACCAGGGGTGAGTGGAGGTAGCTTTGGTATACAGGTTGCAAAGCTTGCGCATTTGCCTGAAGCTGTAATTCTTAGGGCAAATGATATTTTAGAAAAATTAGAAAATAATAAACATATTATTAATCCAGTTATTAATCCCGCAAGACAAATAACAATAAAAAAAGAAGAAGAAACTGTTAATCTTGCTGAAAAACAAATAATCAAAAAAATTAAAGATATTAACCTTGAAGAACTCTCTCCACGCCAGGCATTTGATCTGTTGTGGGAAATAAAATCTCAGGCTTTATAGTCTCATTTATTTTATCTCTTATGACATTATAAATTTTATCTTTATGTTCTTTAATTACATATTCAGGTAATCCCGCCAGAAGTTCAGCTTCTTGCTTTGAATAAAAGAAGTTTGAGGTTCTACAAAACCTAGCCTTTTTAGGAGAGAAATCTTTAGAATATCCGGGATCTTTTTTTAATGGGATATAGATTAAAATAGGACACTCTTTGTCATTCTCATCTTTAAAGACACAAAAGTTTTCTGTTTTTATTTTTGTATAATCTATTGGCGGAAACTTGTCTCCATTTTGTTTAGCCTGAGATTCAGCCTCTTTTAGTGCTATTGCAAGCTGTACAAAGTTTTGACTTGTGTTATCTATAACAAAAATTATATCACTTTTTCTTGTTTTGCTTAACAATGGTTGCAATGGTAAATTGCAATGATAACCGCTATCAACAACAGACATTTTTGGGTTTTTAGTGATAGCATTTTGCGTTCCGAAAGTGTAATTGGCAACTTGTGCGACCGCAAACTTTCTATTGCCCCATTTATGTGTGCTTATTTTGGTTTCCATACTATAAAAAAAAGATTGAAGCTTTTCTGGCAGTTTCATTATTGATATTTTATGAAATAGGTCTTTTAAGCTAGGACAAAACGCTGAACCAAAGATTGCCATAAGGTAGCCTACTTGTGATTCTGGTGCAAAGCTTATTGATTTGCCGTCCATGAATTTCCTGCCAAAGGCCCAAGTTGGTATGTATGAATCAATAATAGAGCATCCAACGGTATATGGTGTAAATTCTAACCATTCATATGTTTTGTTTTTAAACTGTGTTACTGCTGTAAATATTGGTAATGGATAATTTGCTGGAGATATGTTTTTTGCGATATCTGACAAAGTAAATGCTGATTGTTCAGGTTTAGACCTATTTAAAAGTAGATCACTTAATATTATTCCATACCAATCTATTAAATTAACGCTTTGGCCAAATTCAGCTTTATTTTTTTTGATCTGATTGAAAATATGTTGTGTACCTATAAAAAAGTCATACATTTTTTTAAATTTAGCTGGATTTAGGTTAGATGTTTCTCTTATTTTATTAAGTTCACCTAGTCTTGATATAAATTCATATTTAAATTCTTTTATTGGTTTATTTTCTATCATCCAAGGCATAACTGCCCAAGTTGAGCCTGAAAGAGCGCTAATGTGTGTTGCGCAATCTAATAAACCTAAATCTTGGAGGGCGTCAAGAGCTCCTAGTGTTGCTATTGCAGAACGAAGTCCTCCACCACTGCAGCATATAGAAATATTTGGTATATTGTGATCATCTTCAAGTTTTATATCAAATAGCTTTTCTAGACTGGTTTTTACTTTATTGATACGTTTCTTATTAAATTTATTTTCAGGTTTTAATGCTTGTTTATTATCTTTAACGTAGGCAATCTCTGTATTAGTTACAGAGTTTATTCCTTTGGTTATCAGAAATAAAAAGATAAAATTAAAATAAAGTATAGATCTGAATTTTTTGTTACGCATAACTCTATTGACCTTGTCCAAGAATAGTTGTCTGTAAAGATATTATGTTAACAAGTTTTGAGGAAAATAATAGCCTAGTTTACAATGAAATTTGCATTTTGAGTGTGCAATGATAAGATACTACTTAAGATTTGGGTCTGGGGTTTGTTTGGGGATTACTTCTATATATAATTTATAGAGTATTATGGATTCCAGGCCCCCTTTTTATTTCTGGGGACCATAAAAAAAGCAGGCTTTTAGACCTGCTCTTTTTTATTAGTTATTAATTATTAGTTGTAGGAGTAGGTATAATTATCTATTTATACCTGGTGTGTCTTTATGTTTAGATCTTTCCCGATCTCTTTTAGCTTTGGCTATTCTTGCTTGGCGATATTCTTCAAGTCTTTTTCTTGCGGGAGCTAAAAGCTGCTGTTTGTGTTTTATATAAAAGGGTTTAAGTCTTTCGGTAAGTTCTTGAGCTTTTTCTTTTTCAGTTATTTCTTTCTCAAGTTTTTCTTCTAATTGCTGAATTTTCTGATTTGCTTCGCTTGATTTGTTCTGTGCTTGTTGTTTAGTATGTACTTCATGTAAATATTCAGCTCTGGATACAGTTTCGGGAAGCTTTATGAACGTCGCACCCATCTCTTCAGCATCCGTGAACATTGCTTGTGCTTCAAAGGAAACGAAGCTTGTGAGTATTAAGGCTAAAGCTATTTTGTTAAGATTTTTCATATATAACCTCCTAATATAAAATATAAATTTAAACAATTTTTAGAAATAATGTAATTTCTATTATGCTTTAATTATCCCAAAAGAAATTAGGTTTGTAAAACGGGTTATTTCAGCGAAAAATGCCTGTTTTATTAGGTAAAACTGTGTTTTGAGTGTTTTTACTATGAAAACCACTATTTTTTGTTGTTTTAAGGGGCGTTTGTTATTTATTCTATTGCTTTTTATACTTGTATAAAGTGATGTTTTTTAATATTTATAACTATTTATTGGTGGGGCCA
>CAYVQB010000015.1:0-20565 GCA_964453985.1 uncultured Pseudomonadota bacterium | reverse complement strand
TATAGCTCAGTTTGGTTAGAGCGTCCGCCTGTCACGCGGAAGGTCGCGAGTTCGAGTCTCGTTAGCCCCGCCAGTCTTCGTTCCTCCGGAACTTCGCCTGGCCTCGCCAACTTTAGCTGTGGGAAGCTATATGTTGGCATTTTTTTTACGGGCAAATTCTAATTCAAGGGACATTCAGTATGAAATTCAAGATACACTCCAAAGAACGTTTATATTTTGGCATCATGTCAGTCATAGGTATTCTGGGATACTCCTCTTTTGCATACCTTTTATCTTCAGGATCTTTACCGTTAAATATAATTTTAATTTATTTATTTTATATCGCCTTATTCCTAGTTTTTAGACTAGTTATGTCTACGTTTCTTATAGGTTATATAAAAGGTAATGCAATCAAAATAAGCAAAAACCAATTTCCAGATGTTTTTGATATTTTACAAAATCATTCTCAAGCATTAGGCCTCAAAGAAGTTCCTAGTATGTATGTATTACAAGGCAATGGAGTCTTAAATGCATTTGCTACCAGATTTGCAAGAAAGAATTTTGTAGTATTATATTCAGCTATTTTTGAAATGGCATACGAAGAAGGAATGGATGCAGTTTCATTCATTATTGGACATGAATTGGGACACATAAAAAGAAAACATATTAGCTTTGCAAAATCAATCTTAACATTCCCTTCCATATTTGTTCCTTTTTTGAATTCTGCATATTCTAGAACACGTGAATATACATGTGACAATATTGGTTGTAATTTAGCTGCTAAAGGAGCAATAAGCGGTCTTCTTATTCTTGCTGCCGGTAAAAAATTATACAAAAAAATCAATATCTCAAACTTTATTAATAACACCGAAGATGATTCAGGATTTGCATTCTGGCTCGCAGAAAAGCTTTCTACACATCCACACCTAGTTAAAAGAATGGATGTGCTCAATAAATTAAACGTTAATACTAATGATTTAGAATTAGATAAACCTGATTTTATCAGCCCTAAAATAAATCTTAAAAACACAGAAATTCAGCAATAATTTTTCTAGAATCAGAAATTAAGTTGGAGACCGTTTGGTCTCCAACTTAATTAAAATTTTAATTAATAAATTAGATGTATCAAAATTACTATAAAAGCAACTATCCCTAAAGAAGCAATCAGAATGCCAATAAATAACGGTAGGTTGGGCAAATACTTATAGTGATGTTTCTCATTTTTAAGTTCTTTTAATTTCTTTCTATGTTGAACTAGGGATAAAACTATAGAAATAAAACCAACAAAAATTAATAGCAGCCCAACAATTTTCATCGCTTGAATCATAGTTTTATCATAATTCCGAACCTTCATAACTGCTAGGATACTTCCAACACCAAAACCAACACCGATCAAAGTTAACCCTGTTTGTACCCATGATAAAAATGTTTGTTCAATAGCCTCAACAGTATTAAGCTTATCCAGATCCCTTTTAGCATCGTCTTTCTTCATTTATAATTCTCCCTATTTAGCTTAGATCTTTATAACAATACATCATTTATTATACCTTAGACTTAACGTTTAAATTCAAGATATTGTTTTTGTTTTTATATTAAAAGGTATTTTTAAATGATAAAAAAAATGAACTTATTCACACTTATAATGATTTCAGCAGCACTCACAATTAGTGTACGCAATTTCCCAACCGAAGCCGAAACAGGCATGCATATGATCTTTTTTGCATTGTTTGCAGCAATTTTTTTCTTCATTCCAACCTCACTGGTTGCGGCAGAACTTGCAACAGGCTGGCCAAAACAAGGAGGGGTTTATATATGGATAAAAGAAGCATTTGGCGACCGTCTGGGCTTTGTTGGAATTTGGCTCCAATGGAGTTATATGATAGTTGGTATAATTTCTATGCTTTATTTTGTTGGCGGCTCCCTCTCCTTTATTATTGCACCACATCTTTCACAAAATAGATTCTTTTTGATGCTTATTCTTCTGATCATGCTATGGGGAATAACATTCTTTAATCTTCTTGGCCAAAAAGCCTCCAACATAATAAGTACTATCGGTTTTTTAGGCGGTGTCTTGATTCCAGGGATTTTGATTATTATCTTTGGTATAATTTATATTCTTAAAGAAAACCATCTTAATATTGATATACATTTAACAGTTAAAAACGTAATCCCTAACCTTAAACAACTTTCAGGATGGACGTTGCTTGTTAGTTTTATTAGAGCGTTTTCTGGGATAGAGGTATCTTCATGTCATGCTGCCGATGTAGATGAACCAAAAATCAATTATCCAATTGCCATTTTCATTGTTATATTTTTGGGCCTTCTTTTTAACATTTTAGGACCACTCTCTATCGCAGTTACAGTTCCCCAAAAACAAATCTGTTTATTCTCTGGATTTATGGAAGCATTTTCTATTTTCTTTTCTAAATTTAATATGAAATGGCTCACGCCAATTATGGGACTCTTGGTTACAGTCGGTGCAATAGGGGGAGTAAACACATGGATTATGGGGCCAATTAAAGGATTGCTTGCAACTGCAAAGAACGGAGAGCTTCCTCCATTCTTTCAAAAAGTTAATAAAAATGGCGCACCTTATTCTCTTCTTATAACTCAAGGAATTATTATCTCATTAATCGGTTGTACCTTTTTACTTATACCTCGTTTGAACGTAGCATATTGGACTTCAGTAGCAACGGCCATGATAATATACTTTATAATGTATATCTTAATGTTTCTTTCCGCTCTACATTTACGATATAAAGCACCACAAGTTTACAGAAGTTACAAGATTCCTTTTGGAAATATAGGAATGTGGATTACTTGTATTGTAGGGCTATCAACACTATTGCTAGGCATTATCATTGCCTTCTTTCCACCAATACAATTTTCAATAAAAAGTGGGGGATTTTATGGAGCCTCACTAGCATCAGGAGTCATTACAATATTAGTTATTCCATTTATTATTTATCAATTCAGAAAACCTTGCTGGAAAATTACAAAAAAATAAAACGGGGGGCTAGCCAGACCGCTTGGTTAGATCTATTTCAATTGGCTCTTTTGGATATTTTCCGGCTAAGACATCTGGTAAGGATTAAGGCTTAACCTTCAAATAGTTAACTGTTATTCAAAGTGTAGTCACAAATTTATATCCGGAAACACATAACAAGTCAAAATATAATAAGTTAAGACTATTTACTACTACCAGCTAAGAGGATTGATGGCGCTACGAACACCCTTTTTTACACCCTGTGTAATTCTTTTAGTAGCATTTTCAATTAAATAATTATAGAGCCTGTAACCCCCGTAAGCAATAGAACCTATCCCAACAAAGACAAAGAACAATATTAAAACCCATCTCAAAGCCTTATTCATACAAATTCTCCTTTTTTAATATTTTAAAATACGACTTCAAAATACAACAGCACCTGGCCATCTTGCAAACTAAATATAAAAATGCTAGGTTTTTCCTAAACGTAAAACTTAATTATCTATAATGAAAAAAGAGAGAGTAGAGATGTTCTTAAAAAAGTTTAAAGATAATAAACTATTGGGCGTATCCTGTTTAGCAATTTCTATTTTATTTTTAATAACAGTTTTTGGTTTAGTTAAATTCAGAAACTGTAAGTTCAATTATTTATTTCATACAACTGGATCTTTTATAAAACAGGCAATAATGCAAGAGCCAATAAAAAAAGAATCTTATCCAAGCAAACTTAGCATGTTTCAAGCTCACATGGATCTAGTTTCAAAATTCAACCATGAAACGACAACATCTGATAAGCCCTTTAAATATAGACTAGGGCAATTGGAAATTAATTTTTTGAGCTATAGCATGCTACACTCTTTGGTAGCAGAAATATTTATGCAAAAAACATATTTTTTTGAGACCGATAAAGAAGATCCATTTGTTATAGACTGTGGAAGCAATATAGGTATGGCAACTTTATTTTTCAAATCACTTTATCCCAAAGCTAAAATTCTTGCTTTTGAACCAGCCGGAGAAAACTTTAAAATATTAAGCCAAAATATAAAAGATAATAATCTTGAAAATATAACTCTTTATAACAAAGCAGTCTCAAGCCAAAAAGGTCATGCCACTTTTTATCAAGCAGGAGCCCTAGAAGGCTCTTTGCAAACACCAAGCTTGCATCCAAATAAAGAAACAGTAAGAACCACTATTTTATCCAAATACGTAAACCAAGAAGTAGATCTTTTAAAAATAGATATTGAAGGAGCAGAGCTTAATGTGCTTGAAGAGCTTGCAGGCAAAGACAAGTTAAAATTTGTAAAACAAATTATTCTTGAATATCACCCACATGCACAAAATAATAGTCTTTCAAAAATATTAAAAGTATTTGAAGATAATAATTTTAAATTTATGATAAGTAGTAATGTAAATACACCGTTCAAACAAAATAAATTGGACCTAAATTTAATTTACGCACATCAAAGCTAAGATTTATTTTAATTTAAAAATCTTGTGCTTACCGACTTTTATAACCTGACCTGGTGTCCAATAAACTTCTGCTTTAAAATCTTTAACAGCTTCACCATCAATAGAAACAGCACCTGACTCTAAAAGTCTTTTGGCATCAGAAGAGGTTTTTACTGCGTTTAAAGTTTTTAATAAATCTACTATCCAGATAGGATTTTGGGTGTCCTCAGATAATTCTATTTCGGTAGCCTTTGAATAATCTTTTTTCTGGAAAAGAGCTTCAAACTTTTCTTGTGCCATTTTGGCATCATCATCTGACCAAAATTTTCTGATAATATTATATGCCATTTCCTTTTTGAGATTCATTGGATGAAGTTTTTCAGTTCTAACATCTTGTTGCATCAAACCAATTTCTGCTTCTGTTTTATCTAGCAACAATAAGTAGTAATTCCACATTAACTGGTCTGAGATTGACATAAGTTTACCATAAGCAAGATCTGCAGGCTCCCAAAAGCCAACATAGTTACCAAGGCTCTTAGACATCTTCTGTATACCATCAAGACCTTCTAATATTGGCATGGTCATAATAACCTGAGGTTCTTGATCATATTGTTCTTGCAAAAAACGTCCCATCAAAAGATTAAAGGTCTGGTCGGTTCCACCAAGCTCAACATCAGCATTAAGCTCAACAGAATCATACCCCTGCATTATTGGATAAAAAAGTTCATGAAAACCAATAGACTGTTTTTCCTTTAAACGCTTTGCAAAATCTTCTCGTTCTATAAGGCGTGCAAGAGTAACTTTAGCACCTAACTTAACAACATCTTCAAAAGATAATTTCGATAACCACTCAGAGTTATAACAAACTTTAGTTTTATTAATATCAAGAATCTTGCCTACTTGATGTAGATAGGTTTCAGAATTGATTTTGACCTGTTCAAGAGAAAGTGGTGGCCTAGTTTTTGATTTGCCTGTGGGATCACCTATTCTTGCAGTAAAATCTCCTATCAAAAATATAACTTCGTGTCCAAGATCCTGGAATTGTTTTAACTTACTTAAAACAACCGCATGTCCCAAATGCAAATCTGGAGCTGTTGGATCCATACCTAGTTTTATTTTTAAAGACTTACCCTTTGAAAGTTTCTTTATAAACTCATCTTCTGGTGAAACCTGAACTGTACCACTCTTTAAAATTTCTAAATCCTGCTTCAATTTATTATTCATAACACTCTCTCTAACCTAAAAGACTAAACTTTTTAAAAAATTATAAACCAAGAATATAAGTTTTATTAGCCATTCTCTACTAAAAGGCATCAAAAACAAAAATATAAGAATAAACATAGAATATCGATAAAGCCAAACAACAACGTTGGGAAACCTTTTATAAAGCAAAGCTATTATTAAATGGCTGCCATCCAAAGGTGGAATAGGCAAAAGATTAAAAACCCCAAGCATTACATTTATGTATGCCGTAAGCTCAAAAACTTGCATAAACGTACTTGTAACAGATACTGAAAAATAATTAATAGGAAAATATTTTATCAAGATAAAAAACAAAATAGCTAAGATAAAGTTTGCGCAAGGACCTGCAAAAGCTGTAATGATTGAATATAATCGCGGATACTTAAAGTTTCGCATATCGAATTGAACAGGCTTGGCCCAACCTATCCTGAAAAGTAATAAAAAAAGGGTGCCCATTGGATCTAAATGAGCCAAAGGATTTAAAGTTAAACGACCCATTTTCTTGGCTGTGTCATCCCCCAATAAAGTTGCTGCTAAAGCATGTGCAAATTCATGAAAAGATAAGGCTATTAAAAATGCAGGAAAAATTATTGCTGCACTTGCTAAAAAATCAATAATTGCTTTGCTATCCATTATAAACCCCTTGTATTAAAACGCTTAAAAAACTAAAAATAACAATCCTAGTTTTACAAAAAAGCATATTATAGACAAAAATCTAAAAAATAAATTACTGATACCAGGCAATACAAATAATGCCAAAACAATATAAATAGAGTAATTATGTAACCATGCAATCACATTGTGACAAGATTTAGGCAAAACAAACTCTAATAAACGTCCCCCATCAAAAGGTGGAATAGGAATTAAGTCTAAGACTCCAAAGAAAATCGATAACTCTATCACAGCATTAAAAAGTTCGCCTAAAGACAATATCGCATAACCTGGCAATAGGACAAATGGAAAATATTTAAAAACATATAAAAATAGTAAAGCTAAAATAAAATTACCAAATGACGGAGCCAAAGTTGTTAAAATTACTCCCAAGCTATAATTTTTGAATTTAGATTCATTAATTGGAACAGGATTTTTCCATCTAACTCCAAGAAGAACTAAAAATATAAATAATAGTGATCTAGGAAAACCACCTAAAAGTAATCCCCCAACTATTACTAAAACAAATAATCCTATAGATAACCCAAAAAAATTTATATGTACTATAGGATTTAATGTCAAAAAGCCTTCATCTTGCGCTGTATCATCACCCATAAGTTTCGCAACCCAAGCTTTAAAAAAACCTCTAATAGTAAAAGCCAATAAAAAAGCTGGAAATATTATAGCTAAGTAACTTAATAGATCCACAAAAGAATTTTGCATAAAACCCTCTCTTTTAAAATTTAAACATAACTAAATAACTCATATATAATAACAGTTTTTACAAATAATTAGCAATACACACGACTAACAGGTTCACTTATTTTTATTTTGTAATAAACTCTTTAAGTAATGTTACTAATCAAAAGAGAAAGGGAGAAAAGTTATGGCCAGAACTACATCCAAAGGTTCTAAAAGTTCTAATAATTCTATTGAAAAACTAACTCTATTACAAAAAATTATACCCCCTGCGATTTTAACTTTTTTAACAACACTATTTTACTATCCTTCATTAAAATACCCATTTCAGTTTGATGATATAGCAAATATCACCAAAAAATTTGTTATTCGTATGGACAAACCCCTAGAGCGCTGGCACTCTCACTCCAGATGGATGAGCGACTGGTTGAATAATATTAATTATAGAATTGGGCTTTTTGATCCATTTTATTACCGTAGTTTTAATTTGATAATACATATATTATCGGGACTAGCCTTATTTTATTTAGTCCTAGATTTGTGTCGCTTTTTAAATAAAAAATCATTTTTACATAGCAATGCACTGTTTATAGCATTTGCTACAGCGGGCTTATTTTTACTGCATCCAGTACAAACCCAAACAATCTCTTACGTAATTCAAGCAAGACTAGAAGGCTTGGCGACCCTGTTTATACTTACAACTATTTTGCTTTTTGCAAAAGCATTCAAAACCCAGAATCTTGCATACAGAATTTCATTGCTATCTTTAAGCATGCTTGTAGCAATCCTTTCTTGCGGAACAAAAGAAATTATTGTTGTAACACCATTTCTTATAATCTTGGTAGACTGGTTCTTTATCTCACAAAGCAAATGGACTAATTTTAAAAAACGCTTTTACTGGTACATGGGTTTTGCCTCTATTTTTACAGTTATATTATTTAGATATATAGACTTCAATTTCTTCAAACAAGCTATATCTCTAAGTTTAACCACTGGCAATAATAGGGGTAATATTATAACCCACAATGCATATGATATGATCACCGCACCACATTTTTTAATTTCACAATTTAAAGTTTTATTGCACTATATCACAATGTTTGTCTGGCCATTTAATATATGCGTAGAATATGACTGGAAACTTTGTGATAGCTTCTTTGATGCAGATTCTTTTTTCCCTTTTTTGGCTGTATTAGGAATGTTTGCAGCAGCTATCTATAGCTTAGTAAAAAGAAAATTTACATTTTTTGCATTTGGACTTTTCTGGTTTTTAATTTCCGTAGCACCAAGAACAAGTATCATTCCATCTCCAGAACTTCTTTGTGACTATAAAACCTATCTAGCTTCAGCCGGTATAATGTTTATATTAGGGACACTATTCGTTTATCTATTGAAACTCGCAATAAGTCATGTAACTAATATTAAACATATTCTTCCCATTAATATGTATAATCAGCAATTAGCATTTTTGTTAATTTTGATTCTACCAATTGGGTATAGTGCCCTCTCTAGAAATAAAGTCTGGGGCTCTTCTTCTGCTTTCTGGCAAGATATAGTTGATAAATCACCATTAAAAGCTCGCGGACATAATAACCTAGGTGTAGCCTTATGCGAAGAAGGGGTAGTAGATAGTGCAATAGACCATTACAAACGCGCCATCCAGCTAGATGCACACTATGCAGACCCATACAGCAATATAGGTGTAGCCTATTCTATGAAAAACGAAATCGATAAAGGTATTGCAGCATTTAAAGGCGCAATAAATATTCATCCAAACTATCCAGAAGCCTATAACAATATAGGCACCCTCTTACTAAAAAAACAAAATTATGTTGATGCTGAAAAAGCATTAAACCATGCGATAGAACTAAGACCTTACTACGGCAAAGCTTTCTATAATTTAGGCAGACTATATGTAGAAAAGAAAGATGACGCAACCGCATGGCAATACTTCAAGAAGGCAACGCAAGGAGATTTAGACACTCCTGAAGGATTCTTCACCCTAGGTCAAATGAGTATAAGATTAAAGAAATTTGATGAAGCTGTTACTGCTTTTGAGACCATCATTAAAAAAGGACTTACAAATCCCCAAGTTCTATTCAACCTTGCAAACTCATATTTTATGACAAAAGAATATGACAAAGCAGAAAATATATATAAAAAGCTAACTCTAGATAATCCATTAGAACCAAAATACTTATTTAACCTGGGCGAGGTTTTATTTTCAAAAAATAATTTTGAAGAAGCATTAGAACTCTTTAAAAAAGTTACAACGCTTCCACAAACATTAGCTCAAGCTCACTTCAGAATCACTAACTGCTTTGAACAATTAAAAAAATATGATGAAGCAAAAAATTATTTAAACGATATAGTTGCTTCACAAGCGCCTGAAGATTTCAAAAGTGCTGCAAAACAGGAACTGGTAAGGCTTGATATGCAAGAAAAACTAAACGCTAATAATAATAGTATAAAGATGAGTGAGCTCAAAGGATACTTGAACAAAATGTCTAGCGCTGAAAACACAACAGAGGCTCAAATAAACGCCTAATTAAAATAATTTGGGGAAAGTAAACAATGACAATTAATAAAGCTTGTCAAAATGTTAAATACTCTTGGTGGCAATATCTTTTGCCACCATTCTTACTGTCTATAATTACAACAATATTTTATTATCCATCACTAATATATGGCTTTTTTTTTGACGATCTACCTACGATCACTAAAAATATTGGTATTATAAATGGTTCACAATTCTTATCTTTTGATTTTTTTAAGAATAATAGATGGATCTCTAGATGGCTTAATAGCCAAAGCTACCGATTATGGCAAGAAAACCCTTTTGGTTATAGAGTAGTAGATCTTATACTGCATCTATCCATTGGAATATTAATTTTTTTCTTAACATTAAAACTCTTAAATCTTTTAAAAGAAAAATCTTTTTTAAAAGAAAACGCCTATCTAATAAGCATTATAACTTCTGGATTGTTCTTACTGCACCCTGTTCAAACACAAACAGCAACCTATATTACACAAATGCGTCTTGAAGGAACAGTCACACTATTTTCTTTTCTTGTATTAATAACTTTTGCTTATGCGGTACTAACAAAAAACATATATATAAAGACATTTTTATATTTATTATCTTTTACATTCACTAGTTTTGCCGCAGGCACAAAAGAAATAATTGTAGTCTTACCGTTCCTAGTCTTATTAATAGATTGGTTTTTTATTGCTCAAGGTGACTTTAAAAAAATATTATCAAGAATTTTGATACATACCATTTTTTTTGTAACTCTTTTTGGAACACTTTCTAACTTTGGAATCAAAACAACAAGAATCATTAAAGAAGCACCCAAAACAGAACTTGCAAATCACAGAGGCAACACAATAACAGAAAAAATTACAGACAAAATAACAATGCAACCGTACTTTATCTCACAATTTAAAGTAATATTACACTATATAACAATGTTCTTCTGGCCATTTGGTATAACTTTTGATTATGGCTTTGTTTTATCGAGAAGTTTTTGGGCCCCAGATGCTGTATACCCCTTTATAGCATTAATGCTAATACTAATCTCTGGTCTATTTTTATTCATACAAAATAGAAGTAACTTTGTTAGTTTTTCTATCGCATGGTTCTTTGCATGCGTATTACCAAGAGCATCAATAGTACCATCGACGGAACTTGTTTGTGACTATAAAACCTACCTTGCATCTTTTGGAATTCTTTTCTTTATTGCAGTGCTCGCAACAGGTATAATAAAATTTGTACCCCAAAAGATAAAAATACAAGAGTTTGCCCTAACAGCTCTTATTATAATAGCTGTTGGCGTTGCAACACAAAAACAAAATTTAATATGGAGTAGCGAGCTTGCCTTCTGGAAAGATGCAACAAAAAAAACACCTGGCAAAGCAAGGCTTTATAACAACTATGCCGTTGCATTAGCAGATTTGGGACAAACAGATAGAGCTATAAAAGTATATAAAAAAGCATGTAGGCTTGATCCTAATTATGCAGAACCTGTCATAAATCTGGCTTTCCAATATCAGGCAAAAGGAGAACAAACAATAGCTTTGCAATATTATGGCAAAGCATTAAATATGCAAGAAATGCATCCTGAAATGTATCTAAATTTGGGAGTGCTACATTATCATGCCAAGAATTATGCACCTGCAACATCCTGCTTCAAAACAGCTATACAACTAAAACCATACTATAGCTTGGCCCATTATAACCTATCCAGAATCTATATAGAACAGAACAACCTAGAACTAGCAAGTAACCATTTAGAACAGGCATATAGGGGAGACCTAAAAGATATAGAGTTTTATTATCTACATGGCTCCATAAACTATCAGCTACAAAGACTTGATAAAGCAATACCTAGCTTAGAAGTTGTAGCAAAGAATCGGCCTAACTATAAAAATACGATATCTCTGTTAGCAAATTGTAACTACCAAAAACACGATTATAAAAAAGCCAGCAACTATTTTGGCCTAATTTATAGCCAAAACAAAAGTAACTTAAACGCATATAACTTTGGCCAAACTTTACTAAATTCGGGAAATCCTGAACAAGCTATCACATTATTTGAACAATGCGAATCAGACTTAAATAACTTTCCATACGCAGCACTACACAAAGCCAATTGCCTTACACAAGTAGGAAAAAAGGACGAGGCAAAAAAATACCTGCTCAATGTTATGCCAAAAATTAGTGCTGAACAAATAAAACAAGAGAGCCTGGAGTTTGCCAACACCATAAGCTAAAAATAATTTTTCTGTTATAATTATAAGGTTATAGTATGTGCTATGGCTTTATTTAAACAAAATAAATCTTATTAGAGAAGTGGATATGGATAAACGTTACGATCATTTAAAATTTGAAAAAGAAGCTAGAGAACTTTGGGAAAAAAATAAAATATATAACTTCAACCCGAGTAGCAAACAAGAAACATTTAGCATAGATACACCACCACCAACAATCTCTGGGACCCTGCACGCCGGCCATATCTTCTCTTATACTCATACAGACATTATAGCTAGATATAAAAGAATGCAGGGCTTTAATGTTTTTTATCCTATGGGCTTTGATGACAATGGTCTTCCTACAGAGAGATTTGTAGAAAAAACTCATAAAACAAAGGCCCACTTATTAAAGCGATCTGACTTTATTAAGCTATGCTTACAAGAAACTACAAATATAGAAAAAGAATTTGAAGCTTTATGGAAAAGCATGGGTCTGTCTATAGATTGGACAAAAACCTATTCTACAATTTCAGACAAAGTAAGAAAAATATCTCAATTATCATTTATAGAATTATACAAAAAAGATTTGATGTATCGCAAAAGCGAACCATCACTATATTGCACGACCTGTAGAACCTCTGTTGCGCAGGCCGATCTAGACGATACACAAGTTTCTACCAACTTTAATGATATAGAATTTGAAACTGAAGATGGTCAAAAGTTAGTTATAGCAACAACAAGACCGGAACTATTACCAGCATGTGTTGCTGTTTTCTATAACCCAAAAGATACAAGGTACCAAAATTTAGAAAACAAATTTGCTATAACGCCTATTTTCAATAAAAAAGTAAAAATACTGCCAGATGAAAAAGTAAGTATAGAAAAGGGCTCTGGCCTTGTTATGTGCTGTACATTTGGCGATCAAACAGATATCTATTGGCACAAAACTCACAACTTACCATTTGTTCAGGTTGTTGGCCAAGATGGAAAATGGACAGAAGCAGCCGGAATACTTGAAGGCTTAAAATTCCATGAAGCCAGAAAAAAAATCATAGAACTTTTAAAAGAAGCAAACAAGCTAATCTCCCAAAAAAAGATTACGCACAATGTTAATGTTCATGAACGCTGCAAACAAGAGATTGAATATTTAATTCTGCCTCAATGGTTTGTTAAAATCTTGAAACATAAACAAAAATTCTTAGATTTGGCAGATAAAATCGACTGGAAGCCTGAATTCATGAAATCTAGATACAAAGACTGGGTTTCCAATTTAGGTTGGGATTGGTGTATATCTAGACAACGTTTTTATGGAATACCATTCCCTCTTTGGCATTGTAACGATTGTAACGAAATCATATTAGCTGAAGAAAAAGATTTGCCTATCGATCCTCAAGAAACAGAATATCCTGGTAAAGTTTGTCCTAAATGTTCAAGCTCGAACCTAAAACCTGAAACTGATATTATGGACACCTGGAATACTTCTTCGCTAACTCCACAAATTAATGTTAACTGGCCAGAAGATAATGCTGGTATTTCTATGCCTATGAGCATGAGACCTCAGGCTCATGACATAATAAGAACCTGGGCATTTTATACCATAGTAAAAGCTTATTATCACAACAATACAATACCATGGAATGAAATTGTTATATCTGGACACGTCTTATCTGGCAAAGAGAAGATTTCTAAATCTAAGGGCAAGAGCAATGTTCCTGGTCCACAAGATCTGTTAAAAGAATTTCCAGCAGACGTTATAAGATATTGGACAGCCAATGGCAAACTTGGAACAGATACTGCATTTAGCCCAAATCAATTAAAAATAGGACAAAAGCTTACCACAAAATTATGGAATGCTTTTAGATTCTGCAAAGAGCATATAGAAAATTACACACCAACTGATATAGACCAAAATAATCTAGATAACTTAAATAAATGGCTTCTAGATAAATTTAGTAACACCGTAAAAGTTTATCTCTCATATTTTGAAAAATACGATTATACACTTGCTCTAGAAACGGCTGAAAGGTTCTTCTGGAATAATTTCTGTGATAATTATTTAGAGCTTATTAAAGACCAAATTTTTAATCCTGAACAATATTCAAAAGAAGTAATAGAGAACACAAGGTTCACTCTATATAATATTGGGTTTGGAATATTGCAATTGTTTGCTCCAATATTGCCACATATTACAGAGAGCTTGTATCAGGCTTTTTATAAAGATAAAAAAGATATACTTAGCATACATGTAACCAAACTTGATGCTAAAAATTATGATTTTAATTTTGCATCAAGTGCCAGCCTTATTGATCAAATTATACAAATTATAAGTTCTTGCAGAAAGATTAAAACAGAGAATCAACTATCATTAAAAGTTGAACTTGAAAGCTTGAATATTTATTCTGAAGATAAAGATGTTTTAGAAAAAATAAAAGAAGAACAACAGCTTATGGCTGGTATTACAAAAGCAAAAGAGATAAACTTCTTAAATAAAAAGTTAGAGAGTTCTAACTTAGAAAAAACAGATGATAAATTGGTTATGAACTTAGTAATTTAAGATTATGATTTTAATTAAAAATAAAATAACAAAAATAAAAATAAATTCGAATAAAATCAAGAATGATGTAGCCACAATGCTTAAAATTGCTGGCTACCCAGGTTTTGATATAGGCATCTTATTTACAACAAATCAGACAATTAAAAAGTACAATAAAACTTATCGTGAAAAAGATAAGGCTACTGACATACTTTCTTTTCCATATCACACAGAATTAAAAGCAGGAGAAAAAATTACAATTTTGGATCCTGAAGATAAAAATCTTGGTGATATAATAATTTCTTTAGAATTTGCAAAAAAAGACGCCAAGCGCCTTACTCAAGCACTCTCTAAGCATCTTGAGACTCTTTTAGCCCATGGAATCGCCCATTTATTGGGACATGATCATAAAAGTGACACAGAATATAAGGCTATGCAAAAATTTGAACATAAACTTCTTAAAACAGTAAATCAAATCTAGACACCACAATCCAAATATCGCTATCTGTAATTAATCTAAGTATTATTAAATATTCATTGATAAATTCAGAACTTGAGGTATATTTCTATTTTCATACTATCGATATTTGTTCAATTAGGTCACACAGGGAAAATACCGTGAAAACAGCAGAATTTGATACATACACGATGTTTTTATACGAATCAGGGTATAACTCTTCTTACGACTATACAATCTATGATATGGGCTTTATCTTCAACTCAGAGGATGAGGTTGAAGATAACACTGATAGCTATCAAGATGACGACTGTGGTTACGCCTAAAACCCACAGACTTTCTATTTACCACCGCCGGTCAGGTTGCCAATAGGTAAAGACGATAAAACATACTTGAGATCATCATCGCCAAATCTAAGACCACCACCAACAAATGGACCGGAGGTCCTTTTACCAAAAACATCATCCATACCAAATACAGTGTAAATATTTCTCATAAAGAAGATCTTGTTCATCCATTTTACATACGGACGTTGATCATCAATTCGCTTGGTACCTTTAAAATCAAAAGCTTCAACAGTTGTAACCCAGTGAACTTTATCAGTCTTCATTGGAACATAATAATCACAGGCAATACCAAAGGTACTTTCAAACATACCAATTCTAAAGGCTACGCGATCAAAACGTTTACCAAATTGGAATCCAAATAATATGTCGTTCTTTCTTCTTGTCGTCTTATCTTCGGTTTTAGAAAATTCTATTGTATCGTGTGCTTTTTGAGCAACTCCGTAATCTGAAGGATCTTTTGGATTTTTATTATAATCCCCATTATCGGGAGTAAGCTGTGTACCATCAGCATCAAACCACTCTCTATGCTCTTCATCACGAGTTATGCTACCACGTTCATCAGAAACTAATTGTATTTGATAGAAGTAATCCTGAGTAGGTCTGAGCCTAACATTCATATAACCCTTGGCGTTCCAATCTCTGGCTAACAGATTTTCAGAGTGCATATCAACATCAAGAACCAGTGATTGTGTCTTACCTAAATAATCCTTCAAACCTCTAATAGTTTTTTTGATATCATCATAAGTTTCATCTTCATTAATCAACTTACCAATAACACCTTTTCCGGTATTAATTTTTTCTGCGACCTGTTCAGCCTCTCTGAATGCCTCTTTTGCATGTACAGCGGTCTGATCTATGGTCTCAAAAGCTGTGCTTATTTTTGGTAAAGTATCATCAGCCAAAACTAATGCGCCATGTTCAACTGCGGGGAATGTATCATTAAAGTTTCTGGTAATGGAAGGAACTCCTGTATCAAGATGTCCCATAACTTTACGAAGATCAACAAGAGTTAGATTTATATTTTCTTCGTTTTTTTGAATTGTTCTGTTCAAGATCTCAGAAAAATCTGCCATTCTGTTTGATGCTTTAGCTATACCACTTAAGGCAAGCTTCATATCATCTTCGCCTCTTGTTGTAGCAAAGACACTTTTGAAAGAGAATGCTATATCTTGAACACTTGAAGCAATATCTTTAAATTGATCTAACAAATCACTTACAGTTGCAGGAGCTCTACCAGGCATAGAAAGAGTGCTTCCTGGCAAAAGATAACCAGTAGAAGGATCTCCAGGTTCAAGCACTAAAGACTTAGCACCTATCAAGCCCTCTTGAGATATCATGGCATAAGAATTTTTGGCAAGCTTAATATCTTTACTGACTCGTAATTTGATTGCAGCTTTACCGTCTTCTAATAAATTAATATCTTCAACCCAACCAACATCAACGCCGGCTATTTTTATTAAAGCCCTAACATCAAGACCACCTGTATCATCAAAATAAGTTTTATAAGTGTTATATTGAGCCCGATTTAATCTAAGAGCACCAATATTCACGCTCAAATAAAGAAAAACGCCGATTGCAACAATTATAAAAATTCCAACACGTGTTTCTGTCTTCACAAGAACACCCTACTTTTTTTACTGAAAATTAAAATTACTAAAGCCAGTACAGTTTTATTATTTTAAAATAGTGTTTAGAAGAAGGCTCTTTTTTCTCCTTTTTTTCCTCTTCTTCTTTCTCTTCAATCTCTTTTATTACCGCAAGTAATTTCTGTTTTACACCTTTTACTTTTCCACAAGATAACACAGAATAAACTTTTGGCCCAAACTCTTTGGATAAAACACCAGAAAAGCTTTTTAAAATCTTAGACTCTGAACCATAAATTGGTTGCATGTATTGCCAGTTTTTATCCCAAGCAGCTCCCCAATTTTTTTTAAAGTTCTGTATAAGTTCTTTATACTTATCTTTTAATATCTTTGCATCAAAAGCTAAAGGACGCTTCATGTCAAAAATTGCTCGTAACGAATCTGAAAAAAATAATAATTCTATTTTATCACTATCTGTAGAAACTGTAAAAAGATCTTGCAAAGTTACATCTATATTTGGCATTGCCTTCTTTTTACCTTTTGGTATCTTGGGAGGCTTATAATATAAATCTAGAACTTCAAAGCCTGTAACTTCTGAAAGTTGCGAGATATCATCTAACTTTCTTTTTCTCTCTTTCAAAGAGTATATCAATCTTTTTAGAATTTCTCCTTCGAGCAATTTGCCTTTTACATGCAAGCCCTTGAGCAAGGTATTAAATTCTTTTTTAAACTCTTGTTTTTCAAAATCGAAAGCTTCATTAATATTGATTTTACCATTTTCACAGGTTATACAAAATTTAATTTGTCCATCAAGACCATCAAGGTCCTCTTTAAGATTAAAAGTTTGCCATCTATTAAGGTTTGGCAAAACCCTTGTTAAAAAATCTTTTAAAGGTTGATCTTCAGCTTGCTTTTCTTGTGCATCTTTTTTATCAAGTTCCCGTTGTGTTAGTTGAGATATTGCTAAATCAATCCCACTTACAGCCACCATACGCGCCTGTTCTCTTGCTATCATACTGCTATCAAATCTTGTACCAATAAGAACGTTTCGCACAAATTGCAAAGTTAAAAATGTTATTATAGAAAGCATTATTAAAGTAAATAAAAGTACTGACGCTTTTTGTTTTTTAACCAAACTAAACCTCATCTATCTCTACCGCCAGATTTTGGTTTCGGGTTATCACCAGGTACAGCTGGGGGCTGACCAGATCCAGGCTTTGGAGGCTGCTTTTTATCTTTATCATCTTCAGGCTTTTTCTCTTCTTCTTTTAATGTGGGGTAAGAATAAATTGGAATCATACAGTTAAAAGACTGTGAACCAACAAACTTATCATTCCAAAAAGAAATATAAACTTCAACTCGTGCAGGAACCTGCTCATAATTCTCTTCTTTTTTATTTTTATCATCTTTTTTATTTTTATCATCTGGCGTAGACTTTTTTGTTGCTTTTTCTTTTTGGTCTTTCATTTTAGCGATTATCTCTTTGCTAGGCCAAACAAAAGATTTTATATACTCAGTTTCTTGTTGATTAAGCTGTTCTTGTTTTTCTTTCTTAACTTCTTTAGGTATAACGTATTCTACAAAAAAGTTTTTTATATTATCTGCAATTAAATAGGTACGAATAATATTATTTTTTTCTTTTATAGCTGTATCTTCAGGAAGCTTGAAATCAAAATTTTTAATATTAAGAGTCTCTTTACGAAAAAGAGAATAAACATTTATATCACTTGTACTTTTTTTCTTGTTTTTTAACAGTTCATATTTTACACGAACCAGTCTTGGATAGTTTTGAGAATAAACTTGTAACGGGTTTGTATTTATAAAATTCAAACTTTTGAATAAGTCCCAGCTCTTACCCCTTATACGCTCTCGTTCATCTTCATTAATCTGACCGACAAAACAGTTGTAATCTTGCTTGCTTTGTTTAGGTAGAATGTCTTTTACTTCTTTTTCTTTTGTTTCACTAGCTTGTCCTGCTTTTGGTTTTATTGGTTCATGGAAATCAGAAATAAAAGCTGTTGTAATGTCATTCTCAAACTGACCAAATAAAATAAACACCCTTTGGCTAAGATACATAGTGTCATGAGTTCGAGATATAAAACTCACAACATTTGAATAAATTTGAACCATACCCAAAAGTATGAATGTGGAAATCGATAAAGAGATTAAAACTTCAAGAAGCGTAAAAGCTTGTTTTCTTTTCATATCCTTTTATGTCACTTTCGCTTGGATCTCTTTTTCTTTAACAACTTGCTTATTATTTAGCTCTGGTGATAAAACAAAACCTATAAATTTCAAACGTCTGATATTACCAGTCTCGCCCTTCCAGTCACCTTGAGATTCTACAATTTTAATTGTATCAGTAAAATCTCTTAATTCTGATTTTTTTTGTATATCCATAACCTGCGAAATAATTTTTGTTTCAGGCTCTTCTATCTCTTGATTAATAGCTTTGTTATTTTTTGACAACTCAAGAAAAACTTTTAAAAAATCTTTCTTAATCAGAAATACTCTATCTAAATATTCTTTATCCAGCAAAACTCTCATCACAGATTTTATTTGCAAACTAGATAGAACTGTTATTGATCCGACTAAAATAAAGAGTGATAAAAGAACCTCTAAAAGAGTAAAACCACTATTGCGTTTCATTTTTTTTACTTTTCTGGCCTAAAAGAACCTTCATAAAATTCAAAATTACCAAAAAATGGAGCCATCTTGAACGTTGCCTTTGATTCCTTTTCATCAATATTACGAATTAAATAAATCATAACATCTTGTACTAACCCGTTTGGAACCACATAACAATATGCCTTACCCTTATTATCAGCAAACTGTTCTATATTGGATAAATAAAAAGCTTCCATTTTTATAGCATCAGGTAAATTATATCTTGCATCAAAATAGTCAGACTCAACCTGATTATATAATTTTTTTTCTGGGTTTTCAGGATCTGTTTCTTCTTTTTGTATTATAATAAAATCTGGCTCTGTTTTATTTGCCTGAAATAACAGTCTATAAACTTTCTGGGTTGCTATTGATTCTTGACGAGCAAAGTGAACAAAATTATTAAATTCACTCATAACATTTTGCCACTCAGTTTCTGGTTTTTTCCTGAACATCATAGAACCAGTTATGGTTGCCATAGAGGCTATAACAACCATAACAACAATTATTTCTATTAATGTAAAAGCTTTGCTTCTATTTACCATCCGTAATTTCATTACCAGAATCACCACCCATAGAAATTATCTCAAAGCTTCTATATTTATTCTTATACTTCACAGGAGGACAATTATATTCAAGATCATCATTCCACTTATCTCTGATATCATCTTCATCATCTAAATAAGCTTCTTTTTCATCCCCGCCCCATTTTTCTTCTGCAAGCTTAGTGCTGGGACGTCTCAACAAAGATTCAAGACCATTCTCTGGCGCAGCAGATCTTGGAAAATGTCCCATATCAAGTCTATATGATGTCAATGCATCTTTCACTTTTGCTATCTTAAGTTTTGTCATTTTAATATCAGATTGTCCCATATATTTGGCTACACGGGGTCCCAAAATTGCTAACAAGCCAGCAATAATCGCCACAACTACCATTATTTCTATCATTGTAAAAGCTGAATTCTTTTTTAATTCCATATAAAAACTCCTTAAAATTAAAATCCTGAAATATTACTTAATTCAAAAATTGGTAGAAACACTGAAACAACAATAAACGCAACAATCATACCAGTAATAATAGTCATAACTGGAGATATTTTTGATACTAAACCATCTGTTAATTCTGTTAATTCTATTTCATAATCAGAACCAACAGTTAGAAGCATCTGCGCTAATTGACCCGATTCTTCTCCTGTCTGTATCATATAAATTGCAATATTAGG
>CAYVQB010000014.1:18269-20986 GCA_964453985.1 uncultured Pseudomonadota bacterium | reverse complement strand
GGTAACATTATAGTTAACAATTTTAATAAATCAGGTTTACCTACTGATATAACATATATCTTTGATTCAAGATTATTAGAGCAAAAACCTATGTTTGTTACTTGGGATTATAAAGATAAAAAGTTTATTATTTTAAATAATTAAGATTAGGGGAGACCGGTGGATTATAAAGATTATAAAGCTGGTATGACAGAAAAACATTTTTGGTTTCAGGGCAAGGCCGGCTTAATAGATGTTTTGCTTAGTAAATTAGATTCAAACAAGAATTTAAAAATTTTAGACATTGGAGCTGGAACTGGTCAGGATTTAGAAGTTATAAATAAATATGGCAGTGTTTATGTTCTTGATATAGAACAAAACGCACTAGATCTTATTCCAGATCAAATGGTTCAAGATAAGAAGTTGGGAGATGCTTGCTTTATTCCATATTCCGATAATTCTTTCGATTTGGTCGTATCTTTTGATGTTTTAGAGCATATTCCTGATGATAAAAAAGTTACTCAAGAGGTAGCTAGGGTTTTAAAGCCTGGAGGGGCATTTATTTTTACGGTCCCTGCTTTTAAATTTTTATATGGCAATCATGATAGAGAATTAGGACATGCTCGTCGTTATGATAAGAAGCTTATAAGAAGTTTATTGAGGGATAACTTTAAGCAAGAATCTTTGGGCTTTTGGTTATTTTTTTTGTTTTTGCCCGCAAGCATACAAAGGTTATTCAATTTAAATTTTGTGAATTCAGGCAAAAAAATGCCTAGATTTATTAATACTATTTTTAGTAAAGTTTTAAGTTTTGAAAATTGGTTAATAAGTAAAGGTTTGAATTTTCCTTTAGGGTTAAGTGTTTATGGAATTTATAAAGTTAAAAAGTAAAAGATTTATTTTATCATTAGTTGTTTTTGCAATTACATTCATATTGTTAGGAATTCCATTCTTTAATTGGGGTTTTTTACATGATGATTTTGGAGTTGTTTGGCATTCGCAAATAAAAAATATAAAAGATATATTAAAATTTTTTACTGGTGCGGGTATGACTGTCACGGTTCAGCCTTCTAATTATATGCCCCCAGAGCAATCTTTTCTTGTTGTTTATTACAGGCCTTTTGTGTATATCTTTTACGCATTACAGATGCTTTTTTTTAAGTTTAATGCTTATGGCTATTTTTTAGTTACGATTTTTTTACATGCAATTAATGCTGTAATATTATTTAATCTTTTATTTCCATTTACTAGTTGGATATTTGCTTTTTGGGGAGCGATGTTTTTTGCTTTTCATCCTAGTCTAATAAACTGGTTGGGTTGGATTGCAGGACAGGCACATATTTTAAATTTCACACTAATTTTATTGGTTATACTGTTTCTAAAAAAATATCTGGAAACAAGAAATATTATCGACTATTGGTCTGCTTTTTTTATATTTTTAATCTCGTTGTTTACTAGAGAAACAGCTATTATAATACCCATATGGATAATGTATGCTGCTTATTTATATGAAAATTATTTGGGTGCGAATAAAAAGAGTTTCTTTGGTACTATTTATAAATATTTACGATTAACGATACCTTTTTGGCTAGGTGTGATTTTTTATTTTGTTGTCCGGTTTAGTTTTTATCCTATAAAATTTTCCGGTCCATCTCAGATCGAGCTGAGCCCTTTAACGTTTTTGTCTAATTTAAAGGGGCGTTTCTTTGATTTAGTAACTTTTTTATCAGATGTTTTTGGCTTATCTTTTTTGCCTTCTGGCCACCAGATAATAAAAGGTGGTTTAATAGTTTTATTTTTTAGCTTGTTTGCTTGGTCTTTTATAAAAAACAGTAAAAAGAAATATATATTACTCTGTATATTTAGCATGTTCTTGTTTATGTGGCCGGCATTTTTAAGATATTATTCTTCCAGATATCTTTATAAAACTTTGCCATTCTGCGTGTTAATCGTTTTGTTTTTGATAAAGTTTTATAAATCTAAGACTGTTGCTGGTAAGTTAAAGTCTCAAAGAATTAGTTTAATTATTCTTTATAGTTTTCTTATTTTTAATATTTTTTCTTTGCCTTATAATTTAAAAAAACGTGAGCAATTTTTACACAAGTTAGATATTGCTTTTACTGAATTATCTCAAGATCCTAAGGTTTGTGATAAACCTATTTGTTTTGTTGGTTTGCCATGGTCAATTTTTCCTACAGGTTCTGCCCAAGCTGTTTGGATGAAGGGCATAACGTTGCCTGTTTATTATGATCGGCGCACATGGGGAGCTAGTATTCGAGATATTTATCAAAATTGGTTAAATATAGAAAAAATTAAAAATGGTTTTAGACTAAAAACTACTAATCATGATCAGGTTTGGATTGCAGCTAATGGTCAGGAAGAATTTGCTATGGGGCAAAAAGCTATTCATGACCATAAAGATGGTAAAGTAGTCGATGTAAGTTTTATTTTTGATAAAAAGTATTTAGATCAAAATCCTGTTTTTGTTACTTGGGATTATGAAACGTTAAAATTTATAATTTTGGAATAGTATTTTAAAAGAAAGTTTTTATGGGTGAAAAAAAAAGAGTCTTAATTACTGGAGGGGCTGGGTTTTTAGGTAGCCATTTATGTACCAAGTTATTAGAGCAAAATTTTCATGTGATAGCTTTAGATAATTTGCAAACAGGTAGCTTGAATAACATACAAAGTTTATTAAATAATAAAAATTTTGAATTTATTAAGCATGACGTTATAAA
>CAYVQB010000014.1:8305-18169 GCA_964453985.1 uncultured Pseudomonadota bacterium | reverse complement strand
TAGGTGCTATAAATATGCTTGAGCTTGCCAAAAAGAATAATGCCAAGATTTTGCAAGCGTCAACCAGTGAAGTGTATGGTGATCCTAAGGTTCATCCTCAAGTTGAAGGGTATAGAGGTTCTGTAAATCCTATTGGTATTCGTGCATGTTATGATGAAGGTAAGCGTTGCGCAGAGACCCTTTTTTTTGATTACAACAGAATGTATGATACTCAAATAAAAGTTGTGCGTATTTTTAATACATATGGCCCAAATATGGATCCACAAGATGGTAGGGTTGTCAGTAACTTTATTATGCAAGCATTAAAAAATGAGTTACTAACAATGTATGGTGATGGTACGCAAACAAGATCTTTTTGTTATGTTGACGATCTTATTGATGGCATTACTAAAATGATGTTTAGTGAACCCCGTTTTTTAGGTCCTGTTAATTTGGGTAATACTGTTGAGTATAATCTTTTAGAACTGGCCAAGTTAATAGTAGATTTAACTGGCAGTAAATCTAAAATAATTTTCCAAAAACTTCCTGAAGATGATCCTTTACAAAGAAAACCTGATATTAGCCTGGCAAGAAAAAAGCTAGATTGGGAACCTAAATTTGATTTAAAAATTGGTTTACAAAAAACAATAGATTATTTTGAGAAGTTGTTAGTTAATGAAAATTGTAATAGCTGCAGGCGGTCGGTTTCATGCTCTAAATCTTGCTCATCAACTTGAAAAAAGAAACTGTTTAAAAAAACTTTTTATTAGTGGTTATACACGAAAAGATAAAGATTTTATCTCATCCGGTTTAGTTTGCAAGAATAGTTATAATAGCTTTTTGGACTATTTATTTTCTAAGTTAAGACTTTATAAATTTGTTGATAAGTCTGATTACTACGTTTTTAAAGACAATCTTTTTGATCGTTGGTTAAGTAGAAAAATAAATAAATTAGAAAATATTGATGTTTTTGTCGGCTGGGCGCATTATTTTTTGAATAGCTTGCCTGTGATTCGCAAGACTGGCGCAAAGATTATATTAGAGTCGGGGTCTTGCCATATTCTTGAACAACAGAAATTATTGCAACAAGAGTATGATAAATTTGGATTAAAAAATCCTGCTATAAATCAAAGAAATATAGATAAGATGCTTGCTGAGTATGAGCAAGCAGATTATATCATGACTATTTCTAGCTTTGTCTATAATAGTTTTATCAAGCAAAATATACCAAAAAAGAAACTTTTAAAAGTTATGTGTGGTGTTGATGTTGATTATTTTTTAGATCACAAGCCGTTTGTTAGAAATAAGAAATTCAGGGTAATATGCGTAGGCCTGCTTGGTCTCAGAAAAGGGATACAGTATTTATTACAAGCCTGGAGCAAATTGAACATGCCAATAGAACAAACAGAATTGCTTCTTGTTGGTAATTTGCAAAAAGATCTAGCACAAGTGTTAAAAAAAATAAAAGTTTTACCTAATGTGAAATTCTTTGGTTCTACGAATAAACAAACTTTAAAGAAATTATATCAAGACGCCAGCCTGTTTGTGTTGCCTTCAGTTGAAGATGGATTTGGGATGGTTATAGGTGAGGCTATGGCAACAGGTTTACCTGTAATTTGCAGTAGTCACACTGCGGGCTTAGATTTAATTAAAAATAATAAGCATGGCTTTGTGGTTTCTGCATGTGATGTTGATAGTCTGAGTCAAAAGATTTTATGGTGTTATGAAAATAGGCGAGAATCTGAACGTATGGGGCAGCTTGGGCAAGAGCATGTAAAGCAATTTAGCTGGGACAATTACGGAAAGAATGTTATCAAAACTTATCAAGAAATTTTGGATAGGTAGTGTGAAGAATATAAAAAAAATACTTCTTGTTGGATATTTTAGTAAAGATCCAAATATATATACTTACGCGACTTCTTTTTATAATAGTTTTGTAAAGCTAGGTTATGATGTAAAGCTGTTTAATTATCGAGAAAAATATTTTAAAAATTCTAAAATCAATAATTATTTAGTTAATAGTTATTTACATAAAAAAGTTAAAATTTTTAAACCAGATTTAGTCTTTTTTATAAAATCTGAAAATATTTTTAACAAAACTATAAAGAATATAAAAGCTGATTCTAATGCCTATCTTGTGAACTTTTATCCTGATAACCCCTTTGTTTTTTGGAATGCTAATTCTAATTCTAATATTTTAAGTTCCTTGCCTTATTATGACTGTTTTTTAACATGGTCAAAAGAGCTTGTTTCTCTTTTATATATGGCTGGATGCAAAAGTGTTAGTTATTTTCCTTTCGCTTATGATCAAGATTTATTTTTACAAAATATAAATATTATACAAAAAGATATTAGTAAATATAAAAGTGATGTTTGTTTTATTGGGACTTGGGATAGAGAGCGTGAATTTTGGTTGACTGAATTGTGCAAAGAAAAGCCTGATTTAGATCTTGCTATCTGGGGCAACATGTGGCAAGAAAATTTACCAGAAAGTTCTGTTTTAAGACAAAGATTAAAGGGTAAAGCTATTTATAATATAGAAATGATAAAGGCTTTTAGATCATCAAAAATAGTTTTGAATTTTATTAGAAAGCAAAACCATAATGCTCACAACATGAGAACACTTGAAGTTCCTGCAGGTAAAGGTTTTTTATTAACACAAAGAACATCAGAACAAGCAAGCTTTCTATTTAAAGAGGGTGAGTCTATTGAATGCTTTGCCACGGTTGACGAATTAATTAAAAAGATTACCTTTTATCTAGAGCATGATAATTTACGTGATAGTATCGTTGAGAAAGGTTTTTTGCAGGTTCAAAGATTTAATCTAGACCTTGTGTTAGAAGATTTTATGCATAAGTTTATCAGGGGAGTAGAATGTGATAAACCAAAAACCCAAAATAGCACTAATTACTTTAAAGAACTCATATAGTTATGGTGGTGTGTTTGCTAAGCTAAAAGTTGTTCATGAATTTTGTGAGCAATACTTTCAATCGACTGTATTTTGTCTCTCTTTTGATAAAGAAATATCAGCTAATCTCAAATCATTACGTTTTTCTTCTAAGATTAGAAAATCAAATAAATTTGGAATGGATTATGTTGAAGTTGGTGCAAGATGGGCTTTTTGGGAGCCAGGGCACTATGCTTTTACTAAATCTTTATGGGCAAAACTTTTAAAAGATTATGATTATATTTGGGTGGTCAGTGGCAATTGTACTGCAGCTTGTGTTCCTGTTCAATTAAATAAAAAATTTGCCATGTGGATTGCTTCTGATTATATGCAAGACAGGCAGCATCGAATAAAAGATTTATCAAGATTCAGATATTTTTTGCACTGGTTGGGTTTAACCAAAATGTTAAAAATGGAAAAGACAATATTAAATAAAGCTGATTTTATATGGTCATTAAGTAAGTATACCCAAAGGCGGTTTGAGCAAATACTAGAAGATAAAAGAGATAATACCGCGATTTGTAACTATCCAATGCAGGTAAAAGTTAATAATCCAAAGATTAATCTATCAAAGACAAAAAATATTATAGCTGTTGGTCGGTTTAGTGACCCTAGAAAAAATATAAACATGCTCATTCGTGCTTTTAATAAGTTATATAAAAGTATGCCAACTTTAAAATTATATGTAGTTGGTAGCAAGCCATCTCAAGATATAATAGTTAATTTTTCGGTTTTACCATGTTTTAAAAATATAGTTTTTACCGGTCAAGTCAGTGATCAAAGGCTTGATGAGTTTTATAGATTAAGTGACTTGATGTTAATTAGTTCATATCAAGAGGGGCTTGGAATTATAGGTTTGCAGGCACTTTCTTATGGTGTTCCTGTTGTGGCTACTGATTGTGGAGGTACCAAGGATTTTATAGTCAATGGGTATAATGGTTTTTTGGTAAAAATTGATGATCATAAGGATATGGCAAATAAAGCATTAAAAATTTTAAATTCAGATATTTTAGCTAAAGAATTTGGTGCTTTTGCTATTGAATTTATAAAGAACAATTTTTCACAGAAAAAGATATATGCCTTGTTTAAATTTGGTTTAATAAAAACTTATCCAGAACTAAAAGAAATATTTAATGAAAATACTAGTGATCGGGCATGC
This sequence comes from uncultured Pseudomonadota bacterium, assembly GCA_964453985.1. GTDB lineage: Bacteria > Babelota > Babeliae > Babelales > UASB340 > CAYVQB01. The sequence continues at coordinate 14,084 of CAYVQB010000014.1, read as the reverse complement.
ATATATAGCACCTATAAACAGGCTAAAATGGAAAACATTAGCAAGCAAATATAAAGACTTGCAGCTAAAAGTTTTAATTCCCACAGTTTGGCCAGCAGCTTTGTTTGAAATAAAAGCTGAAAACTTATCAAAGGATAATTCAAAAAACTGTGAGTTTATAGCTCTAAAAGCATTTAAAACTGGTAATGAGGTTTTATATGGTTTTAGCTTTTATAAGCTTGCAAGGCTTTTGAAAAGTTTTAAGCCTGATCTAATTCATGTAGAACAAGGTGACAATGCCTTTGTATATTTTCAAACTATATTATTATCAAAACTTTTTTGTCGGAATACAAAATTTACATTTTTTACATGGATTAATTGGAAAGCTAAACAATCTTTAAAATACAGGTTAATTTGGCGCTTTGTAGAAAGATTTAACTTACGTAATTCTTCAGGTGCTTTTGTGGGTAATCAGGATGCAGAAAAGATTTTGCAAGATAAAAAGTTTTCAAAGTTTATAGAAGTTTTATTGCAGCTTGGTGTTGATGAAAAGCTCTTTAAACCAGTTTTAAAGATAGATTTAAAGATAGATTTAAAAAAAGAAAAATACATTGGTTGTATCGGGCGTATTACAAGCGAAAAGGGTGTTTTTTTACTGGTTAATGCATTCCTATCTTTTAAAGATAAATACCCAGACTGGAAGTTGTTATTTGTTGGTGATGGACCAGCTAAAAAAGATTTGATTAAATATATTAATAAGAATAAATTAAAAGATCGAATTGAGTTTAAGCAATCGGTTTGTCATGAAGAAATTGCATCAGTAATACAAAATCTTGAAATTTTAGTTTTACCGTCTTACGATACACCCGAATGGAAAGAACAATTTGGTCATGTATTAATAGAAGCCATGGCCTGTAGAGTTCCTGTGGTAGGTAGTAATGCTGGAAACATATCACAAGTAATAGGTAACGCAGGTTTAGTTTTTAAACAACGAGATAATTTAGATTTAGCTTTATGTTTAGAAAGCCTAATGTTAAAAAAAGAATTTAGAGAAGAGTTAGGCCAAAAAGGTTATGAGCGTTTTAAATCAAATTTTTCTTATGAAATTATAGCAGATAAAACGATGAGTTTTTGGCAAAAAATTATTTAAGAGGAGAATCTGGTGAGAAAAATTGCAGTAATTGGAGCGGGTTATGTTGGATTGGTCAGTGGGGCCTGTTTTGCTCAAAAAGATAATTTTGTAATTGTTGTAGAAAGAGATTCAAAAAAAATAGAAGCTCTTTTGCACGGCAAAATTCCTTTTTATGAGCCAGGTTTAGACCAATTAGTTGCAAAGGCTATAGAACATAAACAGATTGTTTTTGTTGATAATATTCAACAAGCTCTAAATCAAAAACCAAAGATGATTTTTTCTTGTGTAGGAACCCCATCTTTACCTGATGGGGCAGCGGATCTTTCTGCCGTATGGAATGTTGCAAAACAGGTTGGCCAAAGTTTGAATGATTATTGTTTGTTTATAAACAAATCTACTGTTCCTGTAGGTACAGCGGTAAAAGTTAAAGAGATTATTCAACAAGAACTCAATAAAAGAAATTTAGATATCGATTTTGATATAGCATCTAATCCGGAATTTTTAAAAGAAGGTGATGCTTTAGATGATTTTTTGAGGCCTGATAGGGTGGTAGTTGGTGTTGAATCCAAAAAGGCTGAAAGTCTTTTGTTTGATTTATATAAGCCATTTTTAGATACCCCGGATCAATTTTTAGTAATGAATCCACCATCAGCAGAACTTACAAAATATGCTTCTAATTCAATGCTTGCAACACGCATTAGCTTTATGAATCAACTTGCGTTATTGGCTGATAAGGTTGGCGCAGATATAAATCAAGTAAAAACAGGAATGGCCAAAGACAGAAGAATTGGGATATATTTTCTAAATCCTGGTGTGGGATATGGTGGTAGCTGTTTTCCTAAAGATGTAAAGGCTCTAGTACATACAGGACAAGAATATAATCAAGAAATGTCTTTGGTTAGAGAAGTAGAAAATATAAATAATAAACAACGAGTTTGGTTTACGGATCAAATATTAAAGTTCTATGGTGATAAAATTTCAGGTAAAAGCATAGGTATTTGGGGATTAGCTTTTAAGCCTGAAACGGACGATATCAGATATGCCCCATCAATTGATATTATAAATAAGCTTTTAGAAAAGAATGCCAAAATAACAGTTTATGATGCTGTTGCTTCAGATAATATAAAAAATATTTTTGGTGATAAAATTAAATTTGCAAGCAGTTCTCAAGAAGTTTTGGCCTCAGATTTTTTAGTTATTCTTACGGAATGGAAAGAGTTTTTAGCTTACAGGGCTCAAGACTTTACACAATTAAAAGACAAAGTTGTTTTTGATGGACGTAATTGTTTTAATCCATTGGATATGCAGGATGCGGGAATAAGATATTTTAGTATTGGTAGAAATAGTGTTAATGGTTTGCCGCAAGCTTGTTTAAATAATGTTTCTATAGCAAAAGAACAAACGGTTTAATGAGTAAAAAAAAGATACTTTATGTACATCATGGTAAAGGCTTAGGGGGTGCTCCCTTGAGCCTTTTATATTTAATCGAAAATTTAGATAAAACTAAATATGAGCCAATAGTTCTATTTTTACATGATTCACAGGTATTAGATTTATATAAATCTAAGGGCATAAAAGTATTTGGGCCTGTGGATTTGAAAGACTTTGCTCATACAAAGATCTTTTGGTACAGGTGGTACCACGCCCATATTTTTTTAAAATCATGCTTGGACAGTTTTAGGGTAATAAGATCTGTAGCAAATTTTTGGTTAGATAAAATTAAACCAGATATTGTTCACCTAAATACGAGTTCTTTGATTGCCTGGGCAAAAATTGCTCACAAAAAGAATATTCCTGTTGTGTTTCATGTTCGTGAACCATTGGCTAATGGTTATTTGGGTTTGCGTAAAAGAATTATAAAAAAGTGTGTAGAAAAATATTCAACAAAAATAGTTCCAATTTGTAAAAATGATTCTAGGCCATGGATAGATAGTCCAAAGGTTAATGTTATTTATAACGTTGTAGATTCAAAAATTTTTGATAAAAACATATCAGAACAAGACTTTTTATTAAAATATAACCTATCGCAAGACAAACCTAAGATCTTATTTTTAGGTGGATTATCTCAAGAAAAGGGTACTTTAGAAATTTTAAAAATATTCCAAGATTTATTAAAAATAGTACCCAATGCACAATTATTAATCGCTGGATACTTTGATTTAAAATTAAATAATGTTTTTAGTTTAAAACGATATTTTCCTGTAGATAGATACAAAATAAACGTTGCTAGGGTGTTAAAAAACGTAAGAAGTTCTGTTGTGTTACTTGGTCCAATAACAAATGTTCCAGAGGCGATGGCGGCAAGCCAAGTTTTAGTTTTTCCTGCAACGGTTGGACATTTTGCACGGCCTGTAATAGAGGCTGGTTTTATGGCAAAACCTGTGATAGCATCATGTTTGGCGCCTTTGGATGAACTTGTGTTTAACAATAAAACAGGTTTTTTAATTGATATGAATAATAGAAAATTATGGGTTAAAAAACTTTCAGAATTATTGCTTGATAAAAAGTTGAATATGCAGATGGGAGAAAATGCACATAGATATTGCTTACAAAAATTTAATTTAGATTTGCATCTGAAAAAAATAGAGAGTATGTATGCAGAAAAATGAGTTAAAACAAGAAGTAAAAAATTATTGGAATCAAGCCAGCTGTGGTACAGAATTTATTGATGAAGAAAAACATACCAAAGAATATTTTGAATCAATAGAAGAGTTTAGATACAAAATTGAACCTGAAATTTTTTCTTTTGCTCAGTTTACACGATTTTGTGATAAGAAAATTCTAGAAGTTGGAGTTGGAGCGGGTACAGATTTTTTGCAATGGGCCAGATCTGGCGCACAAGCTCACGGGATAGATTTAACGCAAGAAGCAATAGTAAATGTTACAAAGCGATTAGATTTATATAACCTAAAAGCTCAAGATTTACGTGTTGCTGATGCAGAAAATTTGCCTTACCCAGATAATAGTTTTGATTTAACATATTCTTGGGGAGTAATTCATCATTCTCCTGATACTTATAAATGCCTACAGGAAATTGTGCGTGTTACAAAGCCTGCAGGTAAGATTAAGCTTATGATTTACAATAGATATTCTTTATTTGCCTTTTATCGATGGTTGCTGGTGGGATTATTTAAGGGTAAGCCATTTAGGTCTCTAAAAAACGTTTTATTTTATGATCAAGAAAGTCCTGGCACAAAAGCTTATACATTCAAAGAAGCCAAAAAAATGTTAAATAATTTACCTGTAAAAATATTGGAACATAAAGCAACTGTAAGCCAGCATGATCTTTTATATTACAAGTCTGGTTTTATTAAGTTTTTAGCGCATATCTTTGCATGTTTATTTGGTTGGAACAGAGTCGGTTGGTTTATGACAGTTGAACTAGAAAAAAGTAACGATTGATAGGGGCAAAAAGTATGAACATGTTTGGCAAGTTGCGAGTTTTGCTTTCTAAAAGAGATAAAAAGATTTTGGGGCTATTGCTTTTAGTATCTTGCTTTGTTTCTTTCTTAGAAACTTTTAGTGTTTCTTTAATTATGGTTTTTGCTTCTGTTGCAACTAATTTTGATATAGTTTTCAAAAATAAATATTTTAATTTTGTCTATAAGATTTTTGGATCCTCTACTCCTGGCAATTTTGTTATTCTTATTGGTTTTTTATTAATAGGTTTTTATATTTTTAGAGGGGTAATTTCTGCTTTATTTATTTATGCAATGAGTAAATTTGCTCAAGGTAGATTTAAGTATTTTGCATTTAAGTTTTTCCAGAATTACCTTAATTTTAAATATGAGGATTATACTGCAAACAACTCTGCTACTATTAGTAAAGTAATTTTTACAGATGCAAATCAGATAACTGCCATACTATCGTCTCTTTTAATTATTTTTTCTGAAACTTTGACTGTCTTGTTTATTTACGGTGCATTAGTAATTGTTAATTGGAAGATGACAGCTGTTTTGACTGTTCTTTTGTCTATTAAAGTTCTTTTTATAATTAAGACCTTTTCTAGCAAGCTGGCTGAAGCTGGTAAAAAAAGTAATCAGTTGAATGTTGAATTAGGAAAGACATTTAGTGAGTCCTTTTGGAGTTTTAAATTAATAAAACTTTTTTCTAATGAAAGACGAGTTTTAAGACGTTTTGACAATGCTACTTCTGGTATCGTCAAGGCAAATACTTTAAATATGATGTTGCAAAGTTCTCCGCGATTATTGCTTGAGACTATGGGCTTTTCTCTCTTAATATCTATTATTCTTTATGTAGTTTATATGTATAACGACGCCAGCAGTATAATTCCTGTTGTTTCTATGTATGCATTTGCTTTCTATCGATTTTTACCTTCTGTAAATAAGATTCTTGGTGGTTATAATCAAATTATTTTTTGTAGACATGGGCTTGATTCAATACAAAATTATCTTATGTATGACCTTGAGGATCTTGGGAATGATAGCGTTGAGTTTAACAATAGTATCAGTCTGAAAAACTTGTCTTTTCAGTACACAGAAAAAAGTAAAGTTCTTGATAAAGCTAATGTAGTATTGAAAAAGGGACAGCGTACTGCCTTTATAGGTGAAAGTGGTTCAGGCAAGAGTACAATTGTTGATATTATTATGGGGCTTTATACGGTTAAAGAGGGACAGATTTTTATTGATGATCAACAATTAAATAGTC
>CAYVQB010000014.1:0-8205 GCA_964453985.1 uncultured Pseudomonadota bacterium | reverse complement strand
TAATTTAAGAGAGTAGTTTTTATGAAGTTTTCTTCTAAAATTTATTTGGCAGGACATGATGGTCTTGTTGGTTCAAATATTTTAAAAGAACTTACAACTTTGGGTTATAAAAATATAATAACAAAAAGTTATAAAGAATTAGACTTAACGAATCAGCAAGAGACACAAAAATTCTTTGAAAAAGAAAAACCAGAATATGTTTTTTTAGCTGCTGCAAAAGTTGGAGGTATTCTTGCAAATAGTACTTATACAGCAGAGTTTATTTATGACAATTTAATGATTGCAGCAAATGTAATTCATGCTAGTTATAAATATAAAGTTAAAAAGTTACTTAATCTTGGTTCTTCTTGTATTTATCCAAAGCTTGCACCACAACCCTTAAAAGAAGAGTATCTTCTTTCTGATTACTTAGAACCAACAAATGAGCCTTACGCTATTGCAAAAATAGCTGCAATTAAGCTTTGTCGTTATTATAACGAGCAGTATGGAACAAATTTTATTTCTGTTATGCCAACAAATTTATATGGTGTTGGTGATAATTTTGATTTACAGACTTCACATGTGTTACCAGCTTTAATTAGAAAGTTTCATGAAGCAAAGAGCTTAAAAAAAGATAAGGTAGTTCTTTGGGGTACAGGTAGAGCTTATAGAGAGTTTTTGCATGTGCAAGATCTTGTAAAAGCTGTTATTTTTTTGATGCAAGAATATAATTATTCTGATATTGGTGAAATAATAAATATTGGTACAGGGCAAGATTTATCCATAAAAGATTTAGCTTTAATTGTAAAAGATATTATAGGCTTTGATGGTGATATAGCATTTGATAAAACCAAGCCTGATGGAACACCAAAAAAACTTTTAGATGTTTCAAGGATACATAGTTTAGGTTGGTGCCATAAAATAAATATTAAAGATGGCATAAAGCAATCTTATCAAAATTATTTAAGTAGTGATCTTAATATAAATTTTATTAAAAGCATGAGAGTAGAAAATGTTGAACGGTAAATCTATTTTGGTTACTGGGGGAACAGGTTCGTTTGGTAAAGAATTCATAAAAACTATACTGGCAAAATATCCTAATATAGAACGAGTTATAGTTTTTTCTAGAGATGAATACAAGCAGTTTGTAATGTCTAATATGTCTGAGTTTTTAGATAACAATAAACTTAGATTCTTTGTTGGTGATGTAAGAGACAGAGATAGGCTTTACAGGGCTTTTGATGGAGTTGATATTGTTATTCATGCGGCTGCCTTAAAGCAAGTGCCATCGTGTGAATATAATCCTTTCGAGGCTGTGAAAACTAATATCCTTGGTGCTCAAAATGTTATTGATGCTGCAATAGATAGAAATGTAAAAAAAGTTGTTGCACTAAGTACGGATAAGGCTTGTGCTCCTGTTAATCTTTATGGTGCTACAAAACTTTGTTCTGATAAACTTTTTATTGCTGGTAATGTTTATTCAGGGGTTCATGATACAAAGTTTTCTGTAGTTCGGTATGGTAATGTTGCTGGTAGTCGTGGTTCTGTAATTCCGTATTTTCAAGAATTATTACAAAATGGTGCAAAAGAATTACCGATAACAGATAACAGAATGACTCGTTTTTGGTTAAAGCTTGAAGATGCCGTTGAAATGGTTTTGATGTCTTTGGAGATTATGCAAGGTGGAGAGCTTTTTATAAAAAAAATTCCTTCTATGAAAGTTGTAGATTTGGCAAGAGCCCTTGCTCCTGAGATCCCTATAAAGACTGTTGGCATTCGTCCAGGCGAAAAAATTCATGAGGTTATGATTACCAAGGAAGATGCTAGGAATGCTATAGAATTTGAAAAATATTTTGTAGTTAAGCCTGCATTTAGATGTGATAAGTTAAATGATTTTTATGAAAAAGCTAAGCTTGTTGATAAAGGCTTTGAATATCATAGCGGTAATAATAAAGAATGGCTTGATATTAATCAAATGAAAGTCATGATCGATGAACTCTAAAAAAAAATATTCTTATGGTAAGCAATCTATATCTTGGGGTGACGTATGGGAGGTTGTTAAAACTTTGCGTTCGCCTTGGTTAACACAGGGCCCAAAGGTAAGGGAATTTGAACAAGCTATATGTGATTACACAGGAGCTAAATATTGTGTTGCTGTTTGTAATGGTACAGCTGCTTTACATTTGGCCATGTTGGCTTTAGGAGTATCCTCGGGCGATGAGGTCATAACCTCACCAAATACTTTTTTGGCTTCTGCCAATTGTGTTTTGTATGTAGGTGGAACTGTGAAATTTGCAGACATACAAAAGGATACAGCTAATATTGATCCTGAAAAAATTAAAGAACAAATAACTTCAAAAACCAAGGCTATAATACCTGTGCACTTTGCAGGGCAATCTTGTGATATGGAATCTATTTATGAAATAGCAAAAAACCATGATCTTTTTGTTATAGAAGATGCTGCTCATGCTATTGGTTCTTTATATAAAAATCATAAAGTTGGTTCTTGCAAATATTCAGACATGACAACTTTCTCTTTTCACCCGGTCAAAACCGTGACTACAGGTGAAGGTGGTGCAATAACTACAAATAACAAAGACTTGTATGAAAAGTTATTAATGCTAAGAAGTCATGGTATTACAAGAGATAAAGATAAAATGACCCAAAATGATGGCCCATGGTATTATGAGCAACATTTTATTGGTTTTAATTATAGACTTCCAGATATTAATGCAGCTCTTGGTATTTCTCAACTTAAGAAATTAGATAAATTCAGACAAAGACGAAGAGAAATAGTTGATATTTACAGAAAAGAGTTTGCTGGCGACCAAAGATTTGATTTATTAAAAGAAAAAGATTTTTCAAAGGCATCGTTTCATTTGTGTCCATTACTAATAGATTTTAATAAAATAAAGATTAACAAAAAAGATTTATTTGAAGAATTAAAAAATAATGGGTTGCATTTGCAGGTGCACTATATACCAGTGCATTTACAACCGTATTATCGAAACTTTGGTTTTGAGCTTGGCAATTATCTTATTGCAGAGCAATATTATCAAAAGGTCATTTCATTGCCTTTATATCCAAATCTAAAAGATCGAGATGTTTTTCATATTATTAAAATTATAAAAAGAATTGTTTTGTAATAAAAACAAGGCTTTTGCCATTTCTAGATCTTCATAGTTGTCTATATCAATGGCGGATTTCCAATCTAATGGAAAAAATTTTAATGGTTTTCCATAAAAAGATTTTTGTTGTAATAGATCTTTGGTTTTGGCGATCCATATTGCTCCGGTAGGACAATAAAGTTCTTCTAGGTCTTGAGACCTTTGTTTAAATGCTTGAGGGAAAACGCTTACGGGTTCAGATTTGTTATTTAATTTAGATGCCCACCATGGATTCATCCAACCAAACTTAAAGCAGCTAATTTGAAAAGTTGCTTCAAGCTTTGTGAAATTAGTATGTGCTTTTATTATGTCAAAATTGTTTCTTAAGGGGCAATTTGCCATTAGAAGAGTGACTGTTTCATATTCTTTGCTTAGTTTATCTTTTAATTCTTTTAAAGAGTATATTATTGCATCGCTTACAGTGGCATAATCATCGTTATAATTTTTACGAAGAAATGGTACATGCGCGCCATATTCTTGTGAAATATCTGCAATCTCTTTATTGTCTGTGCTTACCATTATTTCATCAAAGATATTTGATTTTTTAGCAGCATCTATTGTCCGTGCTATCATGGGTTTTCCGAAAAAATCTATGATATTTTTTTTAGGAATTCTTTTGGATCCACCTCTTGCAGGAATAATGGCTATATTTTTTTTTCTTTTTACCATATTGTCCATCCTCCGTCTACAACCAAATTGTGTCCAGTTATATAATTTGCATTTTCGGATGTTAAAAAGTCTATTGCACCAATAACTTCCTTTTCTTGGAGCATTTTACCCAAGGGACATAGCTTTGAATATCTTTTTTTGAATGCACTATCGACTCTTCCCTCAACTCCCCCAAATGATATGGAGTTAACCTTTATGTTTTTAGGCGCTAATCTAATTGCAAGTTCTTTTGTTAGATGAATTTGTGCTGCCTTACATACTCCGTATTGTATCGGAGATTCTTGTTCTGGATTTTTATATAAGTTTGGATTTGCGGGGACTATTCCATACATTGAACTTATATTTATTATGTTTTCTAGTTTAGATTTAGGGTGTTTAGCTAGAGCCATTGACAGTTCATATGGAACAATGGTATCAAGAGTAAATTCGCCAAGCCAATGGTCTCTTTGGGTAATGCCATCGTTGTTTATTTTTAAATAAGCTAGGCTTCTTGCGCAGTTAACAAGAATATTAGGAAAGAGCTTTTTTTTTGTTAAAAAATTCAAAATATTAGAGGCTAAATCTTTTTTTTCTAGGTCTATTTCAATTCCTAGAGTTTTTTTATTGTTTAAAATTTCATTTTTTAGTAATGCATCAATTTCTGATTGTTTTAACGAGGTAAATATTACATTAAAATTTTTATTCATAAAATGTTTTACGAATTGAGCCCCTAATTTTCCGGTACCTCCTGTTATTAGTATTGTTTTAGTCATACTTGTTTCCCCTTTCTATTATTTCTATAATTTTTAGAATGAATTTTTTTGAAGGGGCGTCTTCTTTTTTTAAGAGTATATCAATAAATTTTTGGAGGGCCTTTTTGAACGCAAAAAAACTATCTTTAAATATTAATTCTTTACTGTTTTTTTCACCATAGATAGTTATCTTTATAGGGGTTTTAAGGTTGCCTAAAGTAGAAAAATTGGTTATTAAATTATTACTCCAATTAATAGTCACAACTTTAATGTCGTTAGATTTTGTTATTTTTATGGTTTTTATTTCTAAATTTTCTAAATCATATTGAGTTGAGATTATTTTTAATACAGGTTCTATTATGTGGATGCCATATTTATCCCAATCTTTCATTATGTAGGCATCTATATGTTTTATTTTTCCTATAGGGTCTAAAATTTTTTTAGATAGGTTAAATTCTTTTGCATAGCCAATTGCAGAGCAAGTAAATATTTGATTTTCGAATTTTTCTAGATTTAATATTTTATTTGCTGTTTTTAAGTTGATAGCTAGCGGTTTGTCTATGTATATAGGTAGCTTTTCTTGTATGAATGTTTTACTGATTTTGTAGTGATTTTGATAATCATCTCTTGCAAGGAGTATTGCATCTACCTTGCCAATTAAGTCTTTATAATTGTCTACGACATTTTCAATATTGCTCGCTTTAGCTACATGTTTTGATAATGATTTATCCTGCGTCCAGATGTGTGTTACCTTTGCTTTTTTTATTGTGTCTCGTGGAAATTGTTGTTTTGATAGATATTCAGGTATAACAGGGAAGGGACAGTCTTTCATGAATTTATTATTATACCCATTAAATATTGCCGACCATGAGTAGGGGTGTCCATTACCCTTACTTAATCCTATAATGCCAAGTTTTAAATCTTTCATTTGATATGTTTCCATAGGGTTGGGTTTGTTATTTTTTCATCAAAACAGGCGAACTTTTCAAAATTTAAGTTTTTAGTTATCTTATTGTAAGCGTCTATATTTTCAATAAGTTGTTTCGAATTGTTTACCCCAACTAACATGTAGTCTATATATTTGATGTTTTTCACAAAAGCTAAAGCTGCTTGTAGTGGGGTTATATTTAAATCGTTTAAAGTTTTGTTTACCATATTAAGTGCTGGTTTGAAATAGTTAGGTATGTTTTTGGTGGGCATAAGCAGGAGCCCTTGTAAGAAAATGGATCTAGCATGTATTTCTATCTTTGATTTTTTTAGCTTTTCTAGTGATCCGTCTAATAAAAGATTTTGGTCTAGTATGTTTATAGGCAGTTGAATTATATCAAAATCAAAGAAATCTAAGATTCTATTTATTTGATTTTTTGTGTATACAGAAAAACCTATTTTTTGTATGACTTTTTGCTTTTTTAGTTTATTTAATTCAACTAAAAGTTTTTCTCCATTTTCACAAAATAAGTCATCTGTATTGTGGAACAGTACTCCATATAAGCGGTTTTTTTTTAGGTTGTTTAGTGAACAATTGATGCTATTTATGAGTTTAGAAATATCTTTCTGAGTTATTTTGTTGGAGTTAAAGTATGGTGTTTTGGTGATAATTTTAAAGTTAGGTTCTTTTCCTAGGACTTTTCCTAGTATCTTTTCGCTTTGTCCATATGCAGGTGCAGTATCTAAAAGTTGTATGTTGGTTTTTTTGCATATGTTTAATATTTTTTTTATTTCATTGATATTTGTTTGTCCAGAATCATTAGAAATTCCATACGGAATACCAAATTGAACTGTTCCTATTGCTAGCTTCATATACTTTTTTTCGTTTGCCTTAAGCCTATTTAATTCATATCTTATATATATTGTGAGTAAAGTTAACAAAAATCAAGGGTGTTATGAATTTTAATTTTGGTTTAAAACTTTGGTCGACAAATAAGAATTATGTTAATGAAGCTATTAGGCTTTATGATGAGGGGATATATCAATATATAGAGCTTTTTGCTGTGCCGAACAGTTATAAAGAATTTATAAAAGTTTGGAAAGATTTAAAGATTCCGTACATCATTCATGCTGCACACTCTATGAAAGGCTTAAATCTAGCCAAAAGAAGTTTCTATGAAAATAATATTATATTAGCCCAGGAAGCATTTAAATTTGCAGATGATCTTGATGTCAAGTTCGTTATTTTTCATCCAGGCTTGGACGGTGATATTCAAGAAACTTTATATCAATTAAATAAATTAATAGATCAAAAAGTTATAGATACAAAGCGTACAGTAATAGAAAATAAACCATATTTTGCTATCATAGATAATCTAATTTGTGTTGGTAATTCGCCTGAAGAAATTGAATTTGTTATAAAAAATACAGGTTTAGGTTTTTGTTTAGATATTGGGCATGCAATATATTCAGCTAATGCGAAGGGGATTGACCCCTTTGATTTTTTACGACAATTTAATAAGCTAGTACCTAAAATTTATCATGTAGCTGATGGCGATTTTAATGGTTTATATGATGAACATAAGAATATTGGTGATGGTGATTTTAAGTTAAATAAAATTTTATCTTTATTATACCAAAATTCATTTATAACTATTGAAACGCCTAAGAAATTCAAAGATAGTTTGAGAGATTTTGTAGAAGATATGAATTTTATTAAAAAAATAAATTAGAAATAGGAGATAAATAGATGTTTGGGCAAGACATTCGTCCTGAAATACTTAGAAAAGAGTATAATAATTTAAGATTTGAAGCTGCAATTAAAATGGCAAAACAAAAGAATGAGTTTGTTTATGTTAATTGCCCTGCCTGTGGTTTGGGTGAATATAAAAAAAACTTTGAAAAAGAGGGTTTTGATTTTGTTTCATGTAACAGTTGTGAAACTTTATTTGTAAATCCTAGGCCAATAAGTAAAATGTTGCATGGCTTTTATAAAGATTCTGAGTGTTTCAATTTTTGGAGTAAAATTTTTATTGTCTCTGAAGAGGCAAGAAGAAAACATATATTTTATCCTCGCGTATCTAGGGTGAGAGAGATTTGTTTAAAGTATAATCAAAAAAATGATGCTTTATTGGATGTTGGTGCTGGATATGGAATTTTTTGTGAAGAAATACAAAAAATTAAACTTTTTAAGAGTGTTATAGCGCTTGAACCTTCTCAAGAGTTTGCTAAAATGTGTAGGAAAAAAGGGCTAGAGGTTATAGAGGAATTTATAGAAAATGTTAAGCTTGATAATGGTGTTGATGTAATAACAAGTTTCGAACTTATAGAGCATCTCTTTGATCCGAAATTATTCTTGAAAAAATGCTCTGAAATTTTAAAAAAAGATGGAATGCTGATACTTACAACTCCAAATATTAAAGGTTTCGACTTGGATTTGTTGGGTAGATTGTCTGATAACATAGTTGCTCCTAATCATATAAATTATTTTAATATTCAATCTCTTACCCTTCTTTTAAATGCTTGTGGTTTTGAGGTTTTGGAAGTAACAGCCCCGGGTAGTCTTGATGCAGAGATGGTTAGGAATTCTGTTTTGAGTGGGGAACTTGATATAACTGATAACAAATTTTTAAAGCATGTTTTACTTGATAATTGGGGTGAGCTAGGAGAATCTTTTCAAAAATTTATTTCCATGAATTTACTATCTTCACATATGCAGATTGTTGCCAAAA
>CAYVQB010000013.1:24071-26143 GCA_964453985.1 uncultured Pseudomonadota bacterium | reverse complement strand
GAACTGTGATTCACTTAGTTTTGCAAAAGTAATAGATTTTTTAATCTCTTTACTTGGACTAGATGGCGGCCCTTTGGCACCAGGCAAACAACCAAATCTAACAACCTCAGGCAGCTTATAACTTTTATTATCATAAGAATAAGTATTATTTTTTAAATTAAATGTTAGCTTTTGTTCCTGATTACTTGCAATAGCTTTTTGTTGTAAATAAGAAAAGGTCACAAACAATTTGTCTGCCTGACTAGTTAAAATAAATTTATTGAAAAACATGAACTTTGGAACTGAGATTGTAAGCAAAACAAAAACTATTGCAAAACAAACCAAAAGTTCAATAATAGAAAAAGCTCTTTTTATCATTTAAAATTCTTCTATAGCTTCCTCAACATGAGCAACAGAAAGCACCTCTTCAATAGTAGTCTGAGCAGATTTAATATAACGCAGGCCATCGGCACCCAACATTGTCATACCCTCAGACAAAGCTTCACGCTTTATAACAGACGCATCCGCTTTTTCAACAATTAAATGTGCTATCTTGTCTGAAATTTCCATAACTTCAAAGATAGCAATCCTACCCCTATAACCAGTATGAAGACACTCATCACAACCTACAGTTTTATAAAAAACAATGTGACTTGCCTGTTCTATAGTTAATCCAATACGCTTTATCATATCTGGATCAGGTTGGTATGGTTGTTTACATTTATCACAAAGACGTCTGACCAAACGCTGAGACATAACACAAACCAAAGATGATGCTATTAAAAATGGCTCAACACCCATATCTATCAAACGAGTAATAGTTGCAGGTGCACTATTTGTATGAATGGTACTAAGTACCAGATGACCAGTCAACGCTGCCTGCGTTGAGATTTGAGCAGTTTCAACGTCTCGAATTTCACCAATAAGTATAATGTCTGGATCTTGACGCAAAATAGAACGCAGAGATGCTGCAAATGTAAGACCTATAGATTCTTTAACCTGAACCTGACTTACCCCCTGTATTGTATATTCAACAGGATCTTCAACTGTAATTATATTTACATCCAGTTTATTTAACCTGTTCAAAATTGCATACAAAGTTGTAGTTTTACCAGAACCAGTTGGACCACTAACCAAAAATATACCATTTGGCCGTTCTATCATCCTGGTTACAATCCTGAAATCTCTTTCGGAAAAATTTAAAGACTCAAGCGCAACCACACCCTTTGTCTTATCAAACAAACGCATATTAACTCGTTCACCAAAGTTACAGGGCAGTATGGATACACGAACATCGATAGCCCTATCACCAACCTTGATCTGGATTCTACCATCCTGAGGCAATCGCTTTTCTGCAATATTTAAATGTGACATAATTTTTATTCTAGAGACAATCGCCCCTTGATATCTTTTGGGAGGCATAATTCTTTGATACATTGTACCGTCAACACGATATCTAACACGCAACTCTTTTTCAAATGGTTCTATATGAATATCAGATGCGTCTTCTTTTACAGCCTGAAATAATATATGGTTTACAAGCTTTACAATAGGAGCATCATTGGCCATTTCTAGGATATCTTTTTCTTCTACATCTCCCAAATCTATGCCTTCTTCGCCTTCTTCTTCCTTAAGCTCCTCCATCATCTCTTTGCTAGTCTCAAGAGGATAGTATTTATTTATTGCATCTGTAATGGCACTTGACGTTGTAACAGCATAACTAACGTCACCACCCATTAATAACGAAAGATCGTCCAATGGCTGCAAATCTCTTGGATTTGCAGTGACAATAGTTCTTTTGCCCTCAAATAAAACAGGTATAACAACATGCTGACGCAAAAATTTTATGGGTACTTTGCCAAGAAGCTTGGGATCAACCATCTGTTCTGTAATTTTTTCAACAAATGGGACAGCTACTTGATGAGCAAGAGCTGTAGATATATCTTTTTGAGTTGCAAAGCCATGCTGCACAAGAATCTGACCCAATAAAATCTTATTGGTCCCTTGTTCTTCCAAGCAAGCCTGAAGCTGCTCAGAGGTGACAAGATTTAACTCTACAAGAATTTCACCAATCTTCTTTCTTAGCATTTTAT
>CAYVQB010000013.1:0-23971 GCA_964453985.1 uncultured Pseudomonadota bacterium | reverse complement strand
TGTGATCAAACAGATACAGAAAAAGCTATAAACTTGTGCCAGGACTATCTAAATAACACTCTATTTGGAGAATATAAAAACGACGTCCTAGACATACAAAACACATGCGAACGCAAACTTATAGACAAAGAAGTTTATGTATTTAACTTTTACTTAAAAAAAGGTAAATACGATGCCGCTAAAAATAGAATCAAATATTTACAAAATACTTATCTAGATAAAAATCCAAACCTAGAATCTAGATTATTATTTTTAGAAAGTAAGTTAGCCCAAAGAGAAAAAGACCAAGCTAAACTAAGCCACAAC
Organism: uncultured Pseudomonadota bacterium; assembly: GCA_964453985.1. Classification (GTDB taxonomy): domain Bacteria; phylum Babelota; class Babeliae; order Babelales; family UASB340; genus CAYVQB01. The sequence goes on along the minus strand of CAYVQB010000013.1, from coordinate 23,665 downwards.
ATAGAACTGCTTACAAATAAGTTCCCTGATTCTAGTTACACAAAAATGGCTGAAAGACTAGCTATTAAGCCCAACTTTATATTTTAAACTAAAAGTCCGGAGCAACATGCAAGAATTAGGCAGCCTAGGTGAAAACATAGTAGCCGAATATCTCAAAAAGAATGGCTTTACAATTTTGACCCAAAACTATAGAACAAGATGTGGCGAAGTTGATATTATAGCACAAAAGGGTGATACCGTTGCATTCGTAGAAGTAAAAACCCGCAAAAAAGTATACTTCCCAACCTCTAGCGTTGTAACTTTTGGCAAACAAAAAAAGATAATCAAAGCCGCCAAATATTTTATTTTAAAGCATAATATTATTGACAAAGTCTTGAGATTTGATGTAGCAACAGTAGAAACCATAAACACCCAAGAGCTTGACTATAATATAGAATATATACCAAACGCATTTTACGGTAGATAGGGGAGTTTCTAATGCTGAACTCATCGGATCCAATAGGACTTTTAAATATGGCCTTATGTGTTACAATTGTTACTCTGGGGTATTTAAATTACAAAAAAAAATCAAACATAATAGCACTTTTTATAGCAATAGCTTACGCAATTTTTGGGATTTCCCATGTAATGACATTTTTTGGACTTACTGACAACTTCCCTATACTAATTGCAATAATAAGACTAATTGGGTACTTTTTTATAATTTATATTTTGCAGGCAAAATTTTTTAACAATAACAGCCATAAACAAAAAGAGTAAAAAAACATGTTAAGAGAATCTTTTAAAACAGGCTTGGGATTTGGTGTAACATCAGGCGTTATAACAACTTTGGGTTTAATGGTAGGTATTTATTCGGGAACAGAATCATCTTTTGCTGTTATTGGTGGCATTCTAACAATAGCCATAGCAGATTCATTTTCAGACTCCTTAGGGGTCCATGTATCAAAAGAATTTGAAAATAAATGTACTAAAAGAGAAATTTGGGAAGCAACTATAGTTACATTTATAACTAAATTTATTATTGCCATAACCTTTGTTTTACCTATCTTGGTCTTTTCACTAAAAACTGCCGTATTACTGAGTATTTTCTGGGGATTCCTATTATTGACATCATTCAGTTATTACATGTCAAAGGTAAGAAAAATTAATCCTTGGTATGTTATAGCAGAACATTTAACCATTGGCACTCTTGTAATTTTAGCTACACATTATGTAGGCATTTTTATCAGAAATACCTTTATATAGCACTAATAAGCCTAGAAACATACAAGCCACAAAAGAATGATAGAAAACTTAACGTATTATTAAGTAGAATACTCAACGCAGCCAAACCAATTTTATTAACTTGAATAAGCAGATAAGTATCTAAAATAAAAGATGAAAAAGTTGTAAAGGCTCCTAAAACTCCAATCAATAAAAACAATTGTCGATCTGGATGAAATTCTATAAATTTCCATAACAATCCAACAATAGCTCCACCTACAATGTTAACAATTAACGGCTTGTACCACGCTGAAGCAAAATTATTTTCTATGAAAATATAAACCAAATATCGACTTAAAGTACCTATTATGCCGCCAGCACTCACAATTAAAATATTTCTTAACATAATTAATATTATCCTTGTCTAACTCAGTAAGTAAGAAGCTATAACAAAAAAAATGGAAACGCTTAAAACATCTTGGGCTATTGCAGCCAAAGGCCCACTTGCTATAGCAGGATCTATCTTTAATTTACCAAATAAATAAGGTAATAGCAGCCCTGTAAAAACCGCAGATATAATTGCAAAGAATATCGAAATCCCCATAACAGGGATCAATAAAGCTTCTTTATAAAAAACCAAAACAAAAACAGACAAAGCGATACTACAAATTAAAGCAACTAAAAAGGTAATAGCAAATTGTCTAACAAAATACTTACCAAAATAAAATCTGGAACTTAAACTCATATCTCTAACAATAAAAGCCTCCATCTGCGTAACAACAGCACCACTCATATATGTCATTAAGGGTATAAAGCTGGCTATAATCAGATTGTTTTTTAAAGTTAAATCAAAAAAACCAATTACTTTAGAAGTAAAAATACCACCCATTAAACCCAATAACAACCAAGGAATTCTATGTTTTAAAGAAGTAAGTATTGGCACCTCTAAAACTTTATCAAAAGAAGGACTAGGATCATAAATACCAGCCAAACGAAGTAGATCATCTCGCATTTCTCTATACAAAATTGTAAGGATTTTTCTAGAATTTATAACACCAAGCAAAATATGCTTACTATCAAGAACCGGAACCATTTTAATTTTACTCTTTAACGCCTTATAAACCATCTTACCTGGCGTTACATCTGGTTTAACATGAGTTATTTTGGTTGTCATTATGTCAGAAACTTTTTTTGTATTAGAAGTTTTAAAAAGCTCTTTAATAGAAACTACTCCTAATAATTTTCCAACCTTATCAACGATATATAAATAATTAATAGTTTCCCAATTTTCAATCTTGTCTCTTATTTTTGTAAGCGCAAATCCAACCGTCTGATCAGAGTAAACAGTAGGGATAAAAGCTTTATCTATCATAAAATTATTATTCTTCATATTATAATGTCCCAAAATATCTATCTCCAAAGTCTCCAAGACCTGGTACTATATAACTGTTTTTGTTTAGCTCTTCGTCCTGGTGCACACAAATAATTTTTACTTTGCCAAACTCTTTTTTTATTTTATCTATACCCGTTTTGGCAGAAATCACAGCAATAAAAATAATCTTATTTTCTTTTGCTCCAGATTCTATTAATAATTTAATTGTGTCAGCACCACTCCCGCCTGTAGCAATCATTGGATCTAAAATTATTATATCATCCGTATCTTTAATTTTGGGTAAATTTTTGTAATACAAATTCGCCACCGCAGTCTTTTCATCACGCTTTAAACCAACAAACCCAACTTTCGCCTTTGGGTAATATTCCAAAAATGCAGGGAATAAAGATAGCGCTGCGCGCAATATTGGCACTAAAATTATATCATTTTTTAATTTTGTACCTGAAGCATTGGCAATAGTTGTATTAACACTTATTTTTTCTTTTTCAAGATACCCACTCGCATCATTGGCCAAAATCAAAGCCAACTTGTGTGCAGCCTGCCGAAATTCGGCTATGCCTGTATTTTTATCACGCAAAATAGTTAATAAAATCTCTTTCATAGAAACCCCATCTTTTTTTGTTGAAATTTCACAACTTACTCATATATATTTAAAAAATATTGAAAATAAACCTATAGAAAGTCAATTAAGATGATTTTTGAAAATCGAGAACAAGCAGGAAAACTTCTTGCCCAAGAATTAAAAGATTACAAAAATAATAAAGATACATTAGTAATAGGATTAGCACGTGGAGGCATAGTTGTTGCAGCCGAAATAGCCAAAGAATTAAATTTGCCCCTAGATATCATGGCTCCAAGAAAAATCGGTGCCCCATTTAATCCTGAACTTGCAATTGGCGCAATAACAGAAGATGGACAAGCTATACTAGATGAAAACCTAGTTAATATGCTCGGAGTCAGCACAGAATACATTGAAAAGGAAATAGAACAGGAAAGAGAAGAGGCTAAGAGGCGAGTACAAGCTTATCGCTCAAGTAGATCTGCGCTTAATTTAGAAAATAAAACAGTGATTCTTGTTGATGATGGAATTGCAACGGGCTCTACTATAAAAGCCGCTATCAAATCTGTTCAAAGCCAACAGGCAAACACTATAATTATTGCTGTTCCTGTTGCACTATTAAGCACAATCAAAGAGCTTGAATCATTAGCTTATTCAGTAATATATTTAGCCTCACCAGTAGACCTTGGTGCAATAAGTAGATTTTTCAGAAACTTCACTCAAACTGGTGATGATCAAGTTGTAGAAATTATGAATTCTTTTTAAAATAATTAAATAAAAAAAGGGCCCGGTTACGAATATAACTTCGTAACCGGGCCCTTAAAGCTTATAACAGAGCTAGATTACCATCTATTTCCGCCGCCGCCGAAGCCACCACGGCTACCGCCGCCGTTGCTGCTGCTGCTGCCGCTACGACTTCCACCGAAGCCACCACGACTGCCGCCAGCTCCGCCGCCTCTGCTAAATCCGCCGCCGCCGTTGCCGCCTGGACGTCTTTCTGGACGAGGCTTTGCTTCATTAACATTGAGGGTGCGACCCTTCAAATCTTGACCATTAAGGCCTTCGATTGAAGCTTGTGCAGCTTCTTTTTCAGCCATTTGAACAAAGCCAAAACCTCTAGATTCACCTGTAAATTTGTCTTTAATAAGTGAAACTGATTCAACTTGTCCGTAGACTTCAAACGCTTCTCTTAACTCGTCTTCTGTAAGATCGTGAGGAATGTTTCCAACATAAATGTTCATAGTATATATCCTAAATATTAATTATTTTAATTAATTACTTTACATTCAAAATTTAAAATCAACCGAAACCTACCTTAGTTTCAGTTATTAACGTACCTTATACTCTTATAGCGTATCCCTTTACAATTTGACCCGAAAAAATCTAACTACGATAACTTTTTAAGATTTAAATAGATTTCAGATACAATAGAAATTTAAAAAGATGATAGATATCATAAAAACTCAATTTAATTCTTAACATTTTCAAAACATAGCTAATATAGAAATAGTATACCAACTATTAGATCTATTTCAAACAATCCCTATAATTTGTGTCTTTTAGGCTATTTTGCATTTTTTAGCAGTATTTATTGATTTTCATTATATTTCTATTATTATCAAAAGTAAATATCCTCACTTTTTTAAACCAATCGGGGAGTGCAAAAAATGGTAACTATAATCTTCTTAAATAACACTGCCGCGTAAAGAACAAAATTCCACGCCAAACCAATTCTAAGCGACCCAGACAGTCATAATACTAAAAAACTGCCTTTTAATAAAAATAACCATGAAAGAATCTAACCATGGAAAAAACCCTTATAAGAATTCAAAATCTAAAAAAATACTACGATAGTGACAAGCTGACAATAAAAGCCTTGGATGATGTCTCTCTTGAAATATATGAAAGCGAAATCATTGGGCTTTTGGGTGTCAACGGAGCAGGTAAAACCACTCTATCTAATATACTTGCAACGCTACATCCGCCTACATCTGGTGATATTTTACTCAATAACAACTCTATCTATAAAGATATAAATGGCTTTCGCAAAATAGTTGGCTATTGCCCACAAAAGCCAAACCTAATAGAAGAGCTTACAGTTAAGCAAAACCTTATCCTTGCTGGAGAATACTTTTGCCTTCCCAAGTCAGAGATCCTAGAACGCCTCGATCACCTTGTAAGCAAATATGTTTTGCAGAAATATTTAGATTCTAAGCCTGACGTTTTATCTGGTGGCTATAAACAAAGAGTGCTAATAGCTCGTGCTTTAATGCATAATCCAAAGCTCATAATACTTGATGAACCAACAGTAGGCCTTGACCCACATATAAGACATCAATTATGGGAAAACATTAACACCCTAAAGAAAGAGGGCGTTACAGTACTTCTAACCACCCACTATCTTGACGAAGCAGAAGTTCTATCAGATAGAATCTGTATTTTGGATAAAGGTAAAATCAAACTAATAGATACCCCTGAAAATTTAAAAAATATACATCAGATGGGCAAACTAGAAGATATATTCATTAAACTTATGAAAGAAGAAACTGATGTTTAGTTTAAAAATAAAATCTTACTTAAAAATAATGTGGACTTTATTAAAGACAGAGGTGCTCATCTTTAATAAAGGCTTAATAAACAACTACATAAATACAATTATGTGGGTAGGCACAACAATACTAGTCTTTGCATATGTGTTTCCTCAGCTAGGTATGCAAGAAGGCTTTGGACCTTTCTATGCCATTGGGTTAATACCAAGTTGCAGCTTTTGGCAGGTTTGGACCTACTCCGTTACATTTGTTGCTGACATGGACGGCAACAGAACCATTACATACCCATTAACACTGCCAATACCTAACTGGCTGGTTTTTGCAACCAAAGGGCTAAGTTATACCTACCATTCAACAGTAGTTTCAATAATTGTATTGCCATTAAGTAAGATACTATTGTGGAACAGCTTAGATCTATCCAATTTTTGCATATTCAAATTTTTAATAATCTTTTTATTAACTAACTTGAGTATGGGGTTCTTTGCTCTTTTTATCGCCAGTCTTGTAAAAAGCATGGGCGATATAGACAAGATCGCAATTCGTTATCTTTTCCCAATGTGGTTTTTTGGTTGCTCACAGTTTTCCTACAAAACCCTACAAGAGCTTTCTCCTTTGCTTGCAAAAATCGCATACTTGAATCCATTAACCTATGTAATGGAAGGAACAAGAATTGCGATTTTGGGACAAAGTGGCTATATACCTTTTAGCTTGTGCGTTGTTATGACAATAATTTTTACAATTATTTTTGGATTTATAGGAATTGCTAAGTTCAAAAAACGTCTTGATTTTGTTTAGAAAAACGCAGGGGCATGGTTTGCACCATGCCCCTATTACTATACAACAGTAGGTGATATAAAAATCATAAGCTGTTCGTCTCTTTTTCCTCGTTTTGAACCCTTAAATAAAAAACCTAAAACTGGAATCTCTTGCAAGATAGGCACACCCTGTTTTGATATTCTTTTGTCATCAGAAATCAAACCACCAATCAGAGTAGTCTGACCACTCTTAAGCAAAACTCTACTTTTAGACTTAGTCGTAGCGATAATGGATTTCTTTGCATCAAAGGAGCTACTTGTACCCCCAGATTTAACAAACGAGTTTTCGACAAAAATATCCATAAATACCGTTTTGCAATCTGGCGACACAACAGGCTTAACATGAAGTTTCATTCCTAAGTCTTTATAGTTAATAGTATCCATTTGCCGAACCGATCCCTCGATTCGTTCTTGTACCTGAGTTTCAATAGGAACCTGTTCGCCAACAAGAATCTGAGCCATCTCTTCGCTATTAACTAAAAGTGTAGGCTTTAAAATGGTCTTGATTTCATTGCGATTTTCTGATGCATTCAAGACTAGGTTTAATCTCTTTGTATCAAGATCTTTACCTCCAAAGATAAATGGTATATTCAGAAATTGGCTCGCAGAAGCAGGCAACAAATTCAAAGCCCAGTTATCAATCATACCTGGCTTAAAATCACCACCGCCATTAGGCGATTTAACATCACCTCCTCCAACATAATCCCAACCATGGGTAATAGAAGAAGCTCTATTATAAATCCCAGAGACCTGCAAACCAAAGCTCTCCTCAAAGTCTTTACTAGCAACAATAACACGAGCCTCAATCCTAACTTGAGGCACCTTGAAATCAATCTCCTTTAAAAACTTTCTAAAGTCTTGGACGTCTTTCTTTCTCCCTTTAAAAAAAATCTTACGACTACTATCATCAAAAACCAAGTAATATCCAGACTTACCAGTATCACTATTCATGATACCATGCCACATTTTCTCAACTCTAAGCTTAAAACTTTCTGTAAATTTTGCGTTATACATCGTAACAAAAGCACTAGAAAAATCTTTTGATGCTAAGTCACTTATCTTGTTTTTCAATATTTTCACAGCGTCCTGTTCTCTTAATACTCGCAAAATACCCATATCCTGGATTAATGCTAATGGTGGATCATTACTTGAAAGAATTATATTTAGAGCTGAAGCAACCGAAACGTTATCTAGATTAATATTATTTATTTTACCTGATACCCAGCTATCTACAACAAAACTTAAACCTGAAGACCTGTTTATAAGTTCAATAGCATCAATAATATTTGAGTTTTTTAGTTTTAAAGTGATTTTTTTTTCTGTTAAATCTTTAGACTGATAAACATTCTGTAACAGATCTCTTATCTCCTGACCAACCTCTCCATTTCCCCTATTATCAACTTTTGAATCATGCTTTAAAATATCTTTCGGAAACGCAGACAAAAAATTGTCTAGTTTCTTTTTATCTTTTACCAAATTCTCTGCTTCTTGCTCCAACTCTTTATCATTGCTAGAAACAACTCGTTCTACAATTTCTTCAATAGCTTTATTCTCTTTTTTTTCAATTTTTTCACGCTCATCCTTTATTAAATTTGATGTAAATGGCGGGAAATTAGAATAATCTATTTTTCTATTAGGGATAAAAACATTATTAGTTTTTACAGTTGGAACAAAAAGGCAAAACCATAGACTTATGGATAAATTTATCCATTTATTCTTCATTACTACTCTCCTAGATTCTACCTTTTATCTACTCTCTTCTCTACTCGCTAGTCAACCTAACCCTCCTTCCTCCTTTTTCTAACTCAACAAAATACTCTCCTATCTCCTTTAACAGATAGCCCCAAACAATCTCTCCTTCAAAGGCCACTATCTGCGCTTCTCCTTCTTTTTTTAAAATTACCCCTGATTTATCATCAGTTTTTATCAATCCTAATAATTTTAAACTATCAGATTGTTGCGTTGGAAGATGAAATGGGTCACGAGGGGTATCGTGAAAAAAAATATATTTATATTGGAAAAAAGATAAAAAGATTACTGAAAATAAAATATATAAAGCTTTGTTCATCAAGAACTCAATCATCCTTTTTGCTTAAAAATTCAACAAATCTTAACTTAGCTGAAACTAAGATCAAGCCAAGCTTTTTTCTTTCAAATTCTATAGTCTTGAACTTAAGAATTTTATTTTCTGTCTCCAAAATATTCAAAAAATTTAGTATGTTTTCAAAACTAGATTTAGCTTGTAAGTGATAATATTCTTTTTTGTAAAAACTCTTCTGCTTAGTCTCTATTGGTTCAAACTTTAAGCAACGCACATCATTTGTATGCAAAGAATTTAAAACAAAATCGATATCATACTGCAAAGCATTATTGCTAAGAAGCTCTTCTTTGAATTTGTTTTCCAAGATCTTATTATCTTGAGCAACAGCATCAAACTCTCTTAATTTTATCTCAAATGTTTCTTTTGCTTTTAACATATTATCTAAAAGCAATGTTTTATTTTTTATTTGTGAAATGACGGGGGAATAAAGAAAATGATGAATAACAAAAAAAGTGAAAGTAAGAGTAAGGGCGGTTAAGAAAAATCGTGCCGTTTTTGAAATGCATCGAAAAAAAGTTATAAACCTATTCTCTTTTAATAGGCTCGACATAGACCCTTCTAACTAATCTAAAAAACCTAAAAAAAAACACAACTCAGGGATAGTCTAAAGAAACAATAAAAATAAGTAAATATTTTTATTAAAAAGTTTTCTTAGTCCATTCAAACGGATCTACAGCAACGTTATTTACGCGTAGCTCCCAGTGTAAGTGATAACCATTTGCATAACCTGTCATACCCATTCTGCCAATAGGATTACCCTTTTTCAGATAATCACCAACTTCAACATCAGCAAAATCTTCTAAATGGTAATAAAGAGTAAATACGCCCAAACCATGGTCTACAACAACTGTATTACCAGACATTAGATATCTATCTTTAATAATTACTCGGCCATCCTGAGCAGTCCAAACAACACATTTAGGTAAATTTAGAATATCAACAGCCTTGTGCAAGTAACGCCCTTTTTGTGCACTTGTACGAATTTCACCAAACGGTGTTGCTATTCTTTTAAGATCCAAAGGCACTTCAAAGTTTCCAGCCCAAAATTTCTTTTTAGGAGAATCTAAAACCCATTTCTCTAATGCATCTTCAAGAATCTTATTGCTCATGCTTATATCACGCTCTTCCTCAAGTTTACCTTCAGCAACGGTAAAACCTCTTTGTTTAGGAAAATGAGCAGCATTAACAACAGCCTTACTGGATAGCCTTGTGCAATTGCCAACATGATCTTGTAACTCTGCGGTCATCATATGTTCATCAGCAGATAATTCACAATCAACAGGAATAAATGATTCATAAACAGTAGAATACTCAGACTCAGGATAACATTCATAAAAGTTTTCTAAGAACTTAATCTGTGCTTTTTTTAATTGTTTATTTACCTGAATTTTAGCATGTATTGTACGGCCCTGATCTACCTTATACTCTGACTGCAAAAAGGCTGATTTAAGAGGAACATTATCAACAAAGAATTCATACTTATCTTGATTTTTATTTTGACCAAAACTTGCATCAACTGAATTTATTTCTATCTCATGCTTACCATTAGCAAAATTCAAAGTATCTAACCTAAAAGGTACTTCAAATTTTTTAGCACTTATTTTTTTTAGATTTTTTATTTCTAGCTCTTTACCATCCAAAAAAATATCAACGCCGGCAACTTTATAACTATTATCAGATTTTATAGCACAACTGACAATACCTGCACAGGTGCCACCCTTTTCTATTCCACATATACTTACTTCTGGAAGAGCAGAGTGAGAAAAATATTTAAATACAGAATTCACAGACCAAAGACCAATTAAGGAACAAACTGTTACGATTGCAGGAAATTTTAGTTTATGTATCATGATATACTCTCTATTATAATCTAGCTAAGTTTTTACAAATCCAAGCTTATAGCGTATATAAAATTGAAAAATTATCCATATTTTTCTCCCCTTTTTGACCAACACATAAATCAATCTTACACTTTTATTATGAAAAAAAATTTACCCTCACTTCCAGGCGTATATTTATTTAAAGACTCAGAGAACCACATACTCTATATAGGTAAAGCAAAAAATCTAAAAAATAGAGTCTCTAGCTATTTCTCAAAACAAAACCAAGACTGGAAAGTAGGAGCAATAGTTCAAGCGAGTGATCATATTGATCACATCGTTACTAAAAATGAACTTGACGCCATGCTTCTTGAAGCAGAGCTTATCAAAGCAAACCAACCCAAATTTAATATCTTATTAAAATCCGGACAACCATTTCTTTACATATTAATCACGTCACCAAAAACAAAATTACCTGAAATTAAAATTGTCAGAAACAAAAAAGAACAAGGCTCTTACTTTGGACCATTTATGGAAAAAATCCCTGCAAGAAAAGTTTATAATTTTTTGGTAAAAACATTCAGACTAAAACTATGTAACCAAAAAATAGAAAATGGGTGCCTTGATTACCATATGGGGATATGCGCCGGAACCTGTAGAACAGATTTTGATAAAAAAGCTTATCTAGAACGTTTAAACTTAGCAAAACTATCTTTAAAACAGGGTCATAAAAAGTTCTTAAAATATCTAAAAGAACAAATAGAAGAGTGTAATAATAAACTAGAGTTTGAAAAAGCAAAAGAACTACACGAATACTATCAAGCATTTGATAACGTATTTTCAGCACTTGATAGTCCCACTTCTTATAAGGATATAGCCAAAGACCTTGCATACAAAGATGTCTGGTTCTTAACCCCAGACAAAAAAAGCCTATTTTTATTTTCAGAAAAAAATGCTGCTCTTAAAATCAAAAAAATATTCTATTTCCCTTTTGAAAGTGATACGCAAAACCATTACCTAGATTATTTTATAAGCTACTATCAAAGCTTTTCTTGTCCTGGCATTATACTTGTGAACTTTAAACTTGATACTGAACAGAAAGAACTCTTTGAAAACTTTTTACAAAAATGGCACAAAAAACAAAACCCTGTAACCATTGTTTTTCCTGAACATGGCCACTTTGCAAGCCTTATTAAATTAGCAAAAATTCATACTGAACAAGAGATTATAAAACAAAAAACCTTATCTAAAGAATTAAAAATCTTACTCAAACTAGACACAGAGCCTCATACAATAGATTGTTTTGATATATCTGGTACACAGGGTATGTGGCAAGTTGGCTCTTGCATTAGGTTTAAAGATGGCAAGCCTGATAAAGATAATTTTAGAAAATTTAAAATCAAAACCGTTGAACAACAAAATGATTATGCATGCCTTCAAGAAGTTGTTGCAAGGCGATACAAAGACGTGTCACAGATCCCGGATTTAATACTTATTGATGGTGGTAAGGGGCAGCTTAATGCCGTTTTAAAAGTTTTGCCTGATGCTGAAATTGCAAGTCTTGCAAAAAGGGAAGAGACTCTTTTTTCTAAAAAAATACCTTTGGGCAAAAAGCTTAATCTTCAAACTTATCCCGCTCAAGTCTTAATTGCGTTGCGTGATTATACTCACCATTTTGCAATTAGTTATCATAGAGAACTAGCCGGTAAACTTTAATTTTCATAAAAGACAATGTCATTAAGCTAAGCGTTTATATGTTTTAATTTAGCCCTGCCTCCTTCGCCATCCAGCCATCGCTAAAGCTATGGTGGAGTAAACAGGCTTCGGAGCCCATGGTTGGGCGTTTAGCATTAGCCCATTGCGCAGGCGCTTCGCCGGAGCTGTGGGTTATGGGTTAAGAATATTTTTGAGCCCTGTAAGGGCGGCTCATTCCTTGGCATCCAAACTATATTATTCACAAGCTTATCTTACCAGTGCTAACTTACAAAATAAATTCTATTTATAGAACTTATACCATTCCAAACAAATTTACATACTTGTTCAATTTTGCTAGTTTATTCTTTATTTTAGATATTATTATACTTATAAACTTTAGCTCGTAGTACGGCACAACAAACGAAAGAAAAACTCATGAAAAAAACTTTAAAACTAATATTTCTTGCTAGTTACATTTTTGTTTCAACAACTAACGCAAATACCGAACTAGAACAAACAACTCCCGAACCTAGCCAAACTAAAACTACTAGAAAGCTACCCAAATTATCAGCTCAGCAACAGTATTATTTACAAAATAAATGGGACTTCGTTGAAAATAAGTTAATTGAACATCCTAACGACAAAAAAATAAGCATGTCTTTAATATTAAAATCACTTCTGTATTCAGGCCTTACAGGAACAGGCTTTGGAACAGTTGGTTATCTGGCAACAGATGAAGGAGTAGCATTCGGCTTAATAGCCTATCTAACAGGAATGATTAGCCTTCCTTTTTGGGTTTACTACTTAAGAAAAGAAATAGATAATGACTCAATAAAATCTTTTATACATAAGTATCATCCGGATATAACAAAGCACTTCCCAAACAACAATAAAGTTTATACTCCTGAAGAACTATATGACATGATTGATGCCATATATGCAAAATTCAAAAAAGAAGGTGATACTTACCTTGAAAAAAAAGGTAAAAAAGCTATAGCTTTGATTAAAAAGAAAGTAATGGAAGATATAAAATCTAAAAAATATCTTAGCAATAAAGTAATAATAAATAACCAAGGCAGCGGCTTATTAGACTCCTTAGCGGGTAATACTATTGGAACATATCTTGGGAATAAAATTTCAAACAAATAAAAATATAGGTAACCCATGAAAAAAAATAATATTTTTATAAAACTTACACTTTCCATACTTTTAACATGCTTTAGTATTAGTCCACTAAAACCTCTTAATTTTATCCGTATTGAAAAAATAGAAAATCTCAAAAGAAAATTTTTTAGGTCTTCTACTGATCAAGAAATAAAACTCACAAAATATATGCGAAAAAAACTAGATGAAATCCCAAAAGATAATACAACTATAAAAGGTGAAAAATTTCTATCCGATGTCTCCTTATTTTTTAAGCAAAATTATAAAGAATATACTTCTATATTGGAAGAATTTGATACTCAAGTAAAACAAGAACTTGATAAACTAAAAGAACGATTTGATGGAAATGATAAATCTCCTGAATACTTAAAAGCATACCTAGAAATACGCAAAGATGTCGACGAATATCGCGATGATTTTGTACGAAGCTACAGAAGAAGTAGTGACTACTGTTTTCTTATTATCATACACAATATCTCCCCACATATGTATCACACTAAAATAAACAAAAAAGAACAACTAATTAAAAACATTGTAATAACAACCTTAATTACTGTTCCTGCAACTGCAGTAGGATTATATTTTTATATAAAATCAAAAAACCAAGAATTAAAAAATGATCTTGAAAAAATAAAAAACCAAAAGAGATCTATTAACTCAGAAGAAATCGAAGTTCTTATACAAAAACGCAAATCTCTTACTCAAACTTATTTACCCAATTGGTTAAAGAGCTTGTTTTTTATTAATTATGATTGGAAACAACTTTCAGAGTTGTAAAGGTAAAAATCATGAAAAAAACTTTAAAACTAATATTTCTTGCTAGTTACATTTTTGTTTCAACAACTAACGCAAATACCGAACTAGAAAATACAACTCCCGAAACAGATGATAATTTACTAAAACTATCAGCTCAACAAAAATATTATCTAAATAATAAATGGGATTTTATTGAAAATAAATTAATCGAAAATCCAAACAATAAAATTCGAAGCGGTAGCTTCTTTATAGAAGGGCTATTGTTATCTACATTAACAGGTGTATTGAGTGCAATGGCAACACCAATACTAATTGATGACCCAGATGCTCCATTTTGCATAGGCGTAATAACAGGAATATTTAGTCTCCCTTTAACCCTCTATCTTTTAAACAAAAAAATAAATAATGACTCAATCAGAAACTTCATAAGAAAATACCATCCAGATTTAACAAAAAAGTTCCCTAATAACAATAAGTTTTATACTCCAGAAGAATTACACGAACTCTTTGATGAGCTATATAAAAACCATCTATCAAAAGGGGACTCATATTTGATAAAGAAGGGTGAAAAAATTATAGAATTAATCAAGAAGAAAAATAATTGGATTAAAATAGATAGGGGTAATCCTGGAAAAGAACTTCTTACCAAGGGGCTTGCCAAAGTTACAAACAAAGCCCTTGGAGCTGTTATTAGTAGTGCAATTTCCCGTAAATAAATTAATCAAGAGGGCATAAATATGAAAAATATTAATATTTTTACAAAACTCACACTTTCTATAATTTTAACATGTTTTAGCACGAATCCAATTATAGCCTCAAAAGGTTATATATTAAACGATCCAAGTGTAATTAGAATCTTAGATCTGCTTGAACAAGAAACTATAAATAAAACCAAAGAAATAGAAGTTTACAAAATCGAAATATTCCAAAATATCAAAGACGATAAAGAAGATACTTATTATGAAAATTTTTTATTAAAAGCAGGTTTATTTTTTGGACAAAATAAAAATGAATATAAAAAAACAATGAAAAATTTCACAAAACAACTTTCTGAGATTGTTAATAAACTTGAAGATCATTTACCAATTCATAAAGATAAATCCAAATACTCTAAAGAATGTGACATTCTTGGCAAAAGATTTGCTCTACGACCCTTGAAATATAAAAGCAAAAGCGATTCCGAACTTTTGGATATTATGAAAAAAATAAACAGTTATAGTGATAATAAATATTTGGATGCCATACAAAACATTAGCAATATAATTGAACAAAATCATCAAGCCCTGAAGTATACAGAGGATAATGCAGATTTAGATAAAGAAGAATCTGATAATTTTGCTACAAAGCCTTAGATTTATTAAGCGCTTGTTGCCCAAATAATCTTATTGTTTGGGCAAGACTTTTTCCCTCTTGTTGAAGTAAATAAGTACTTCCTTTGGCAAGAGCAAAAACATCCTTAGCAACTTCTGGACCAAATTCAATAACAGTTTTTAAACCTATAGTCATAACTTCTAACGGCTTTTCAAGACAAGAACATTTTCCTATAGCATTAGCTGTATTTTTTTCAGACTCTGCAAGCCTTCTAAGCTTGGCTAAAGAATAAAATAGCCTCCCAGGTATTTTACCAGAAAGCTTTAAAAGTCCAACATTAATAAAAATATCTAATCCATCAAAACCAAACTCTGTAATTTCCTCCAAATTATCACTTTGCAACATTAATATCACCAGCTCTGCATTATCAAACACTCTACCAATAGTTTTGCAATATTTCCCAATCTCTTTTTGACACAATACTTGATGACCAGATCTCGTTAAAAACATCAAACGCTTAAATCGGTAATTGTCTAAAGCCAAAGACGCCCCTAGGCACATACTTGCCATAACAAGATCATCGGGATTAAAGCTTTTTGCTCCATCAACAGCACTTTGAGTAGACTCTTCCCCAAAACCTGCAGCTCTAATCATATAACGTGATGTGATAGCTAATGCTTTAGCAATATCAAACTCACCAGCTTCTAAAAGCCCTTCAGAAACTTCACATAAAGCAAGCAGGACCTGACAAGTCTGTTTCAAGTTATTATCCTTATTAGCAGATATCTGCAATTCTTCAGCAAACCATTTGCTTTCATCAATGTATCCACGTAATTTATTCACTAGTTCCAAATCTACATTGCTAAAATTATTATATGACTTACCAAGTGCCTTACGTTTAATACAATCAAAAAGGGATAACCATAAAGATGCTTTACCTTCCATAGCATGGATACTAAAATTACCACCCATCAAAGAAAACATTAACGAAAATATAATTATCTTTTTCATAATAAACAAAACCCTAAAAAACATAGTATCCTACTTAATTATTTTGAACATTAAGTAGAATACTATATCTAAATGAGTTTAGATATCAAACATTATTTTAAACAGAGTGTGCAATTTTGGGTAAATAATTAAAGTTTATGCATAAGCTTTAATTAAGCTATTTTTAAATATCTCAATTGTAATATCAATATTGTTTGAATTCTCCAAAATTTCTACTAACTCTTTTGCCGTCTTACTGAATGGTGATATACCATCAAGGTAATCTTTTCCTTTTGGAAAATCCTTCTCACATCCTAAGCCTATAATATATAAAATTCCGAGGTTTGTCGTTGCTCGAATGGAGCCACCTTCTGCCGCCAACTCAAAATATTCAAACCCCTTACTATAATCCTTCTCTACTCCAAGTCCATATACATAAATTTCACCCAGTCCAGCTAAAGCGTCATTGTCATTACTCTTTGCAGCAAACTCAAGTTTTTCTTTTGCCTCAGCAAACTTCTTCTCTTCTAATAATATAAGCCCCAAGCGACTTATAGCATTTATATTTTCTTTTGCAGCAATTTTGAAATATTCTTTTGCTTTCTCAAGATCCATATTGGCATAAGTATCCTTCTCGTAAACCTCTCCAAGAAAAAAAGCTGAACTACAACAACCTTTACTTGCTGCTAAATTTAAATAATGCAAACCTTTTTTCACATCTTGTGCCACCTTGTCACCTTTTAGATACATCTTTCCTAAAAGAGTAGAAGCTTCTTTATAATCATATTTTTCTACTGCAACCTGCAAATATCCTACGGCTTTTTTTATGTCAATATCAACCCCTAAACCAGATTTATACAAAAATCCCAACATAAAAAAAGCCTTTCCAAATCCTTTTTCCGCAGAAAGCTCAAAATATTTTCTTGCTTTATCAAAATCTTTCTTACTATCACTTAACCCAAATAAAAATTCACAACCTTTTTCATAAATTAAATTTGCATCTTTCACATCCGCAATAAATTCTATAGGCTCAATATGCTTGACACTATGAACCAAAACTTTATTAATAGTTTTCGGAATAAACAAAATAACATTCAGAAAGGCTCCTAATCCAAACCAAAAACATATAAGGTTTGTAGCACCCCAAAAAAGTTTTTGCATGCTCCATCTTTTAGTATCAATAAACCTTCTACGACAATATTTTAATATTTTCCAAATCAAAAAAAAGACTAATAAATGCAAAACAAACTGTGTCCCAAAATACGCTACCAGCTCAACAACTTTCTCAGCAGTCATACAAAACCTTCCTTAAAAAATTAAACTTGATAAAAATTAAATTCCAAGACCTTATCCAGCTATTTAGTATACTCTACAATTTTTAATGTATTTCTCAAGTTTTACATTGAGCATCAATTTTAAATTATGCATATAAACAAAAAAATAACCCTGTAACTAGTTTTGAAACTAGTTACAGGGTTATTTAGTAAAATATTTTTTTAAAAAACAGATCCTGAGTTACTTAGGCCAACCGTCTATATCATGAAATAAACAATTATAAACTCTTACATCTTCTGTTCTTAGTTCTAGAGTTATTTCAGGATCAACCTTGGCTAATAGTATTTCATCATCTAAAATAGTTATACCCTTTTTTTCAAGTTCTGTTTTAACTTTATCACCATATTTTTTATGCTCATGATCAAATGGAGCATAGCTATCAACAGGAACATTTTTTCCATCTATAAATTTATATTGACCATATGTTATAATA
This sequence comes from uncultured Pseudomonadota bacterium, assembly GCA_964453985.1. Lineage (GTDB taxonomy): Bacteria > Babelota > Babeliae > Babelales > UASB340 > CAYVQB01. Next base: position 5,541 of record CAYVQB010000013.1, on the reverse strand, counting down.
GCGTACGGAGCTATAGTAGATATATCCACTACCAATGAATCAATATACCCATTTTTCTCAATATAAAAATCAAATTCTTTAGACATAAAGGTCCCATTTACTGGTGAAATATTCAAATACATTGAAAAACAAACAGAATAATTGAAATCTGTCTGATCATAAGAATACATGCCAGGGAACCAATTTTTAAAAGGTTCAGACCAATAATCTCTTGGAACATAATTCCATATTGCATATTTAATGTCCCCATGCTTATATACTTCTTCTATATCAGAGAGAACTTTATTTTTTAAGTTATTCATTTTTTATTTACTTAAATTATTTTGACCAACCATCTATATTTTCAAAAAAACAAGTTTAAGCCATTCTTCTATTAAAAAAGAGCTTTTTCTATCTTTTCAATTGCTCTCCTTAAGTCAATCTTATCACTATTCAATCTCAACAAGCAGGTATCATCATTATCAGCAGGTTCTAGTCCAACAAAAACAATAGGTAACGAATATTTCTTTTTAATTTCTAAGACCTTTTCAATAATATTCTTAAACCTTTTAAGACCAACAGTCCTATCCTCCAGGGGAATAGAGTTTATTTCAAAATTAATCGTTATATCCCCAATTTTCTCATTAAAAGAAAACGTCACAACAGTATTTTTTAAAGTAATTCCAAATTCAAAAATTGAAAAAGTAATACTCCCACATCCTGTTAGGCTCAAAATTTCTGACAAAGCAGAGATTTCTTCTATTTTTAAATCTTTTTCTCTAAAATTATCGTAAAAGTGAGAATCCTTAATTACATTTTTATCTGTCAATAACTCACAACTAACAAATTCATCCAAATATATTTTTGGAAAATCCTTAAAAATTATCTCCAGATTATCCATTAAATCTCTTCATTAATCAATAAAACCCTTGAAAGTTTTATCTAAATTCAATCTTACACCTCTTCCATTTATTTCATTAATAATAACGATTACTTTATTTGTCTTATCATAAAAATTCAATTTTCCAAATTTAACCAATATAACTTAAAAAATCTGGAAGCCAATTCAGATTGGAACCATATTCCTTTTTACTGTTTTCACACATTTTAATAAAGTTTTTTAGATCTTCTTTCCATAGAGGATATGAGTTTTTTAATAATTCAATAAAATAATCAGTTCCCCCAACAACTGCATGATTTTCATGTGAAATAATCGCTCCCCAATTGCCCAATGTTGAATACAATGCATTTTCTAATACAATTTTAAGCTTTTTGTATTCTTCATAAGAAATTTCATTACTTAATTCTCCATATTCAAAAATATAATTATCCTTTTTATTATTGTTTTCAATTTCGGTAGTATACAAGTAAAAAGTTTTTTCACCTAAAGCCTTACTCGCATTCATTAAAGAATAAAATTGTTTTTCATTTAAATGATATCCATTAGTTGGATATAGAACGATCTTTTGTCTAATTGTATCGTTAAACATTTTTCCAAAAGGATCTTTATTTCTAAAGATCTTATGAAATGCTTTTTTTAAAATCAGTTCTTTATTTTCTTTTTTCATAAAAAATATCCTTATTTTTTTATAAATTTAATTTTTCTTATTCCTTTTATCCCATTAATATCAATGGTTGGTGGACCAAATTTTGATGTTGCCCTATATGCAAAAATTATACCATTCTCATTACTTCCAACAAACACACCATTTGCCCTTTCTGTAAAACTTTCAACCTGTGCTCTGAAAAAATTATATGCATCATACTGATCTCCAATAATTTGTCGTATATCTTTTTGCAGTGAACGTTCACCAATCTTTTTTAAATCAGATATATTAACTTTTTCCCACACCGTTTCAGTTTTTACTTCAACAAACGGCCTTCTAGCCTTAGCCTTCTCTCCAATCTCTTTTGCAGTCTGCACAAAAGTCTTACCCTGCTGCTTAAGCAAAGAAGGATTCTTTTTAATAGCTAGAATAATATCTTCAGCAATTTCAGGGCTAAATTCAAGCATCAACTTCGAACCAACAGCAATTCCTTCTGAAGGCTTTTCTAAGCACGAATTTATTTTTAATGTATTAGCTGCTGTTTTTTCTGCCTTAACAACTTTCTCAAGTTTGTCTAAAGAAGAGATCATCTTACTTGTTAACTTACCAAAAAGTTTTAAAAGTCCACCGGTAATAATAATATCTATACCATTTTCAAATATAAATCCTACAATTTCTTCCAAAGTAGCATTTTGTAAATTTGATATAATCTGATTTGCATTATTAAACATCCTACCAAAAACCCTATGATACTCAGCAAGCTCCCTTTGGTATAATGCCTCATTCCCAGACCTACTTAAATGCATTAAGTGCATCAATCTATAGTTGTCTTTTATTAAAGACTTTCCTAATCGCATGCTTGCAACAACCAAGTCAACTGGATTAAAATTTCTTACACCATGAATCGTACGCTGAACCGCAACTTTTCCGAGACCTTCAACTCTAGTCATATAACGCGATGTACTGGCTAGTGCTTGGGCAATATCAAGTTCACCACTTTCTATAAAACCTTCTGCTACTTCGCCCAAAGCAAATAATACCTGGCAAGTCTGCTTTAAATTATTACTTCTATTGGCAGATCGTTGTAATTCTTCAGCCAGTCTTTTACTTACATTAATATATCCACGTAACTCATTCACACGTTCCAAATCTATACTGCTACCATCGTTACCAGTAGCACGAAATCCTTCCATACCTATTCGTTCTTGAGGAGTAAGAGAAGACGTAGTAGTTGTTGTATTTATTTCAGGAACGACTACAGCATTAGGTCTGTTTATATGAAAAATGGGATTTTCTCTAAAAGGTCCATGAGAGCTACAACTACGACTACTACCAAAAAATTGTTGTCCTAACGGAGAAAATGAATCAAAGATTGGGTCATGATAATGTTGGCTTATTGGATCTCTAAAACTACTTAAGGGATCCCGCATCTGCTCTCTTATAGGGTCATTTGCTGGACGTGAAACAGCTGAATTTGCAATAGAATCAACTATATGATTGGCTACCGCTGTCATTGCGATTTTGGGAGCCTCCTCTACAGTCCTTTTAGCCGCAATCCCTAAACGTCTTGCGGTAAAAGCTCCTACATTTCTGAAGCCATTACCAACGTTTTGCATAAATGACTTAAATTTTTCTGTAGTTTTTTTTATAAAACTAGTATCAGGACCACGAGGAAAACTTTTTCTTTCAAAGTGACTCCCTTTGGAATTATCGCTTATAGAATCAGTTTTTTTTCCGTCACCCGAACTAGAACTAGAAGAGCTATCTTCTAGCTCTGTCTTTGATCTTTTAAACCGATCAGAAACATACTCTTTACCTTCTCTGGAGTGCTTGTGATCAGCAACCTGGTCCTGCACATTTATATCAGGTTTTGGAGCATCAACACCAACATCAGACTGACCTTCTTTTTTTTCTTCTTTCAAATCAAGTCTCTCTCTACCCCCACCCATATTTCCGTCTCGAGAAGAAGAAGAAGTATTTCTTGCCCTTTGATTTCTACCCTCACGATTAAAGTCACTCTTTTCTCTTGGATGCTTGCGCTCTTGACGCTCTCTCATAGCATTTTTAGCACCAATCTCAGCCTTTCTTCTTCTTTCTTCAAAGAAATCTTCTTTTTCTTTTTCTAATCTTATTTGCCCTTGTTTCTCTTTTTCTTCTTCATCCCATTTTATTCTCTTTTCTTCTCGTAAAGATTCTTTTTTTTTGCTTATTTCATCCGCTGCTCTCTGAGCATTTGCAATACGCTCTGTTTCCTTTTTTGCAAATATCTCTCTTTCTGCATTTCTTACTTTTTCTTCGGCCGCTCTTTCCCTTTGAATTTTACGCTCGCTTATTTTTGAGACTTCACTACTCAAAAAATTCCTACAAGATTTTTTATCTTTACCGCTTCCCCATATTCCAAAGGGATTTAACAACCTATGAAATCTTTTGTTTTTATGTTTATCTATGGCATCAAGCTTATCTAATGCTTTTCTAAGGGCTGGATTCCTGTCATATTCTTCTTTAAGCTTTTGTACATAATTCTCGTAGTTAGGCAAAGATCTCGCAAACTTTAAATAATTATCACATGGATACAAATTAAGCTGCCCCAAAGCAAATGTTTGAAAATCTGTATATTGGCCATGCTCTAACCAATCTCGATGTAAGTGTGCCTGTATTCTTTCGGTAGAATAGGTGCTTATTCTACTTATAGATTCTTTATCAATAGGCATAAGTCCTAGACTTCTTGTATCAAGAATTTTTGATTGGGGAGACTGTACATAATTGCCTCTGTTAATATTAGAATTAACAATAGGAGAAGCCCCAAATCTGCAAGATTGATCTCTTTCTTGACCATAATAGTAATATATAGTACGAGAAGGATCATTTCTGAGTCTTTCTTCTAAAGACTGATTTTGCATAGAATTTAAACAAGATAAGATACTATTCAATATTATAAATGGGAAATAAAAATACTTATTTCTTATTTTTTTAAACATGATAACCTCCAAAAAGATATTAAGAGAAGAGCTCTATAAACAAAAACCCTTCTCTTAATAAACTAAATATCTTATTTATGAACCTGTTGCAAAGCGTATAATCAAAGCCTTCGCAATCTCTTTACCTAAATTAGAATTATCGCTCCAAAACTGAGCATGTTCCGGGGCATATTGCTGACTTCCAAACAAAGAATTTGAAATGCTACCAATAAATCCATGTTTGATCACAACCTTTGCACCTATAGACTTAACATAGTTAGCTATATCGCTTTCTATAGATTTTTCGGGATTAAAGGTCGTATTTTCAAAAATTGCTCCAATTAAATCAGCTGAATCCTTAAGACTATCGCCCTTATCAAAAGTAACATTTGAAAAATATACACTATTCAAATTTGCATTATAAAAATTACATTCTTTTAAAATGCTTGAAATATTCTTACTATTATTGGGTATAAAACTATAAATAAAATCCCAGTCTGTAGCAATAGCTGCCGCACCCATGGCAAAATCAAACCTTTTGGATAAGCCTATAGATTCGGTATTATCTTTTTTTAAGAGGTCAGAACCATCAAACGTTTCATGAAAATTATATTTTAAACAAATTTCTTTAATTCTACGTATATTTCCAGATAAAGCTTTTTCAAAGTCATCATATATATACGTTGATTTTGCGTTTAATGCACTACTCAGACTGTCTACGACCTTACCTAATATATATCCCATATAAATACGAGCATTTGCAAAATTAATTTTGACACCCAAAATACCATTGTTTTTTATGCAAATATTTTTTATATCAGAATTGTTAAGATCAACATCAGCTAAGATAGTTGAATTAAGAAAAAATCCATTAATAATCGCATTTTTCATATTAACAGATAAAAAGCAACTATCCCTAGAAACTATATTCTCAATGTTAATTCCTGAAGCATCATTAATCTTAAAAAAAATTGTTTCTCTAATATTCATATTCGAAAAGGTTGCACCAGCAACTCCCGCTAAAAGTTTTTCGCAATGATAAAAAAATATTAGCTCTA
>CAYVQB010000012.1:23960-26392 GCA_964453985.1 uncultured Pseudomonadota bacterium | reverse complement strand
ATGATTCTGGTTGGTAATAGTCATAATAACTAACAAAATAGCAGACTTTGTTTTCAGGGAAGAATAATGAGAACTCTTCATATAGTTGTGCTGCAAGTGTTTTGTTTGGAGAAAGTACTATTACGGGCTTGTTTTGCTTTGCTATAACATTGGCCAATGTAAAGGTTTTACCAGAACCTGTGACTCCTAAAAGCACAGATTTGCGAGGCCTTGCTGTATTCAGCTCTTTTATTGCCTGCGGCTGGTCTCCAGATGGCTTGAACGGTAATTTAAGTTTAAAAATATTATTTTTGTTCATAGTAATTCAAATTTAGCTCAAAATTGGGAGCTATTCAAAAAAATAGCAAAATATTTACTTTGGCTTGCCTTTTTTAATACTTTTTGGAATATGGCTTCATGTTTTGGGGTATTTATACAAAATATTGTTATTAAGGGGGGCTATGAAAATATCTAAAATTTTTATCGGGGCTTTGCTTTTGTTTAATTTTTATTCTTTTAATTTGCAATGTATGTTCGAGGATGGACTTGAGTTTGAATGTATATCTAAGTCTCAAGCAGAACATTTAAAGTATTGTATTAATATTAATACAATTAAGACTAAGTTAAGAAATTTACGCAGAAAAAGAGCATTAAAAAATTTTGATTATATGGAATTATTAAGTATATGTGCAGATATTGTAACTAAAGGCTTGCCTGAAGAATTACTTGAGCAGGCGGGCAATTTGTTGAAAGAAAAATCTAAGAATCAGGACATTCTTGGTAAGTTAGATAGTATTATTAGGTTTAAACAAGAGTTTAGTCGTAATGGAGTCAATAAACCCTCACCCTTAAGACAGTCTTATGTTTGCAGTGATCTGGATGATAGTGATATTGAGTAGTATTAAAGATACTTTTTCTTTATAAATTTTAATTATTTTATTATTCTTATCCTACTATTTCTAATAAAAGTGGGGCAGTTTTCGATGTAATTAATACTTTTTCGTCATCTTCGCAAATTTGTTCTGCTACGATTTCTAAATATATTGCGGGAATTCCTGTTATTTGTGCTATTTGTTCTTTTAGAACTCCGATTGTCGTGTGATTAAAGCATAAACAGGTTATGTTAAAAGTATCATTATGCATTATATAATCTTTTGCTTCATGAAAGAAAGGCATTACTTTTTGTAAAAATTCTTTTCTTTCGTCTGTTAGGCTTAGTTGTACTATGATGTCTTTGTCTTTTGGGGCTGAAAATGATTTTCTATTAGCATGTTTCTTTAATCTTCTGCGATGTGGGGGCTTTGGGGAATATGTTTGATTTAGTCCTGTTTCTAGGCCCGGTACAAATTTATAGCTAAGTTCACAGATTGTTGGCTCGTTTTCTATATCCATATTGCTATCGCTATCTTCCATGCAAAATAAATTTGCAGAAAGAATCATGGCTATAAATAATGGTAATAGAGTTTTTTTAGATTTGAACATTCCTTGTCTCCTTAGGGTTTATGAAATAAAAATATTTAATTCAACTTGGGAATAAGAATATATTATATTTTTAAAGAATTTTCTATATAAGATTATTTAAAAGAAAAAAGGCCTGGATATTTAAACCCAGGCCTTTTTTCTTTTAGTGTATTATACAGTTTTAGATTTTTCCTGTTTTTTATTTATTTGTAGGATATCTTCTTGTAAAGTATTTTTCTTAAACACTCTAGCTCTATGTTCTTTTTGTCTTCCAGAGTTCCAAGCAGAAACAGGAGTAAAGTATCCAATAATTCTTGTGTAATAATCAGCTATATCTTTGCTGCAAATCGGACAAATTTTAGCTTGACCAGCAACAGATACATGGCCGTCTACACATTTACAAAAGTTATAATTTATAGCAAAGTGCTCGCAACCACATTTTACTGCATATTTGATAAGGCTTTCCATTTGCTTAGGGCTTGTTAGCTTTTCTCCAACATTAAGGTGTGATATTCCGCCACCAGTTAAAGCTTTAGAGAACTCACCATCAAGTTTAACGCGATCTACGATATCACAATCTATCCAAAGCGGTATAAATTGGTTGGAATAAAGAGAGTATTCCATTTTATACATAAGTTTATCTTTAGCTGCAAATTTTACAGCAAGACTTTCAGCTGGAACTTGTTCAACGTTAAAAGAATTACCATATTTTTTGCTGCATTCTATTGAATAGTTTTTAATTGTATCAAGCAGATCATGAGCTAGTCTTTTACCGTGTTCAGACGTTATGGAAAAACCAAGTTCTTGTATGCATTCATATACACCTGTAATTCCAAAGGTACTAAATAGGCGGTTCATATGCATTAGGCCATAGTTAAAGAACTGTAAGAAGCCATCTTTATTTCTTTGCTCTAGAAGTTTTCTGTGTGCTAGTAGCGCATTTTTAGATTCTTCTAAGCGGATATTTAATAATTCAATAAGTTCGTCGTAAG
>CAYVQB010000012.1:0-23860 GCA_964453985.1 uncultured Pseudomonadota bacterium | reverse complement strand
GCATTTTTAGATTCTTCTAAGCGGATATTTAATAATTCAATAAGTTCGTCGTAAGAATTAGCACGGTTACCTAGTCTTGCTAAGTTAATCGTTACAACTCTATGCGATCCCAAAGATATGCCGCCGTTACCAAAACTATCACAGCCAGCCATATCCAAATCGTTTACAAGTCTGCAACAACTTGCAATTTTGTTGCCAGAAGATATGTAAATATTAAAACAGCCTTTTTCTAAGTTAATTTTAGAATAATAATCTAATGCTTTTTTATCTAAAATATTTCTTTTTTCATCTATTCTTAAGTTTAAGGTGACAACTGGAAATCTATATGGAAATCCAGAATGAGGATCGCCTTTTTGGAACCAATCACAAAATATTTTTTGAACTTCTTCAACTATGTCAAAATTTGGAGCTGATCCATCAGGAAATCTTAAATCTGTAAATAAAAATTCAAGGTTTGGTCTGTCAAATATAGAAAAGTTTGTAAACGGAGATTGATGAGAAGGGCGTAGCTTTTTGTTTAATGTATGAACTAAAGATTGAAAATCGTTTTCTATTTCTTTTCTTACTGCAGGGTCTTTTATATCCAAGTTATCTTTTTGAATAAAGTAAGAATAACATACAAAAAGATCGCCTATAGCAACGGCTCCTGCAATAGATTGTGCTATTTCTATTGTTACTTCTTTTACTTGGTCAATAAATGAGCGAGCACGTTTTGGAGGTGTAGATTGTAGTTGCCCCCAATAGTTACCCTGGTTTAAAATAAAAAGAGCTGAGTATGCCCAACAATATGGAACTTGTATTGCAGTGCTATCATGAAAATATAGGTCACCTTCCCATATAGCTTTTAATATATTGTTAGCATTTTTTTCGCCATAGTCTACAGATAATATCTTATGTAGATCATGATATCCCAATATTTTTAAATGGCTTTTGCTCATCTCTGAAATATAATTTCCAAAAGATCGTCCGTCTTGCAGGTGGTTAGCATTGTCATCTACTGATATATCTGTTACTCGTTCGTTAAAGTAGCGTTTAGACATTATTGATATATCTAGATTGCTGGGTGCAATACCTTCAAGTTCTAGAAATTTAATATCAGTGTTTTTGTATAATTCTTTAAAGCTTGTTGAAAAATTAAAGAAATTGTTTAAGATTGCCATTGCTCGTTTTCCTTTCTGAAAATTCTTTGGTTTGATGATGCGGGCCACCCTCCAACATGTAGTTCAGATTTGTATGGTCCACAGATTATTAGGTCTAAACTATCAAGTAGTTCTTTAGGGAATACTTCAAATTCTCTTCCAGAATAGATTGCTATGGGTTTTTTATTTTTTTGTTTTATTTCTTTACATAGATCTATTAAGAAATCCATTTGATCTGTTGGTTCTCCCCCTAGAATAACTACATATTCAGCTAGAGGATGTTTATTTATTTTTTCTAAAACCTCTTTAGTATTACTAAGTTGCCCACTGTTTTTGTCCCATAGATCCTTATTCTGGCAGTCTTTGCATCGGATTGAACATCCCGCAAAGTAAACGGCTACAGAAATCTTATCGGGCACATCTATAAAAGAAGTACATATTCGCGCTATACGCCCATTCATGAGTAACCTTTCGTATGTTTTAAAAATCTTAAAAATTTTGCAGAAAAGTTTAAGCGCCCTTTTCCCGAATAAGAATTCTAAAGGAAAAATGTAAAATAAGAAAACGAAAATAAAAATTATTCTTTTAGGATTAAATCGACTGATTTATCTATCAAAAATTCTATCTGAGATTCTTCTTCAAGATTGAAGTTAGATAAAACATAGTTAGAAACTTGAGATTTTTCTTCGGGCCTGCCAATACCAAATCTTAGTCTGTAAAAGTCAGGGCCAATCATGCTAATTATAGAACGCAGGCCATTGTGCCCTTTGGCACTGCCGCCTAAATGTAAATTTATATTGCCAAATTTTTTTTCCAGTTCGTCATGAACTACTAAAATATTTTCCGCTTTTATGCCGTTTTTTGTAAGAAAATGAATCACCTGCCCCGAATTATTCATAAAAGTTTGAGGTTTTATGAGATAAAAAGAATTTTTGGCGTATTCCATTTTATCTTTGCTGTTCCAATTTAGGTCTAGTTGTTTTGCAAGTTCATCTAAAACTCTAAATCCAATATTATGGCGATTTTTATGATACTTTTGTCCTGGATTTCCAAGACCTATAATTGCTTTTATATTTTCTTTTTTAAAATCTTGCACAGAAGAGACCCTATATTTAAAACATTAAAATTTTTATTTTTATCCAAAAACTCTTTGCTAACAGGTATTGTGTTTGTGATAAATATCTTTTCAAATTTACTTTTATTTATACGTTTTATTGCATCATTTGCAAATATTGCATGACCAAAACATCCTGTTACGGATTTGGCTCCATTTTTTAATACAAGTTCACATGCAGAGCAAGCTGTTCTTGCTGTATCTAAAATATCGTCGATAATTATTACATTTTTGTTTTCAACATTTCCATGTAAATTTAGCGCGACTGCATAATCATGTTTAAGTCTTTTTTTTGTTACATATGCAAAATCTGCTTTTAATAAATTTGCAATTTGTTTATCTACTTCTATTCGGCCCTTGTCTGGAGATACAATACATAAGTTAGGCTTAAAGTTTTTTAGGTGATCCGCCCAGAATTGTGAGATTTTTATTTCCTCTATTTCTATTGCAAAGTTTTCTTTAATTGAAGGTTCATGCAACTCTATAGAAAAAATTTTGTTTACTCCCGCGGATTTAAAGAGTTTCCCAATTAAGTTTAAAGTAGATTCATCCTGCCTTGAATATGGTAAGTATGGCAAAACACCAATAATCTCTTTTGCTCCCATTTTTTTTAACATATCTGCGCTTAAAAGAAAGTTGAAGATTTGATTATTAGCTGGATTTTTCTCGCAAAACGAAAATTGCCAGACTAAAAGAATAGTTTCTCCTGATATTTGATTAGAATCTATTTCTATAAGGCTTTCTGTATCTGCAAATTTTTGAATGTTTAAAATTATAGGTTTTTGTTTGAGTTCAGATATTATTAGGTTGGCTAGTAAAGAGTTTTTTTGGGATAAGACTCTCATTAATTCCCCTATAGCTTAAAAAAACTTTCTCCAAAAAGGTTTTTTATTTTCTTTTTTTTCTACAAAAGTTTTAATTTTGTTTAAAACTGTAAAATATTCAGGCAATTTTGTAAGCATTACGGAAATGCGCTTCCATTGTAAAAATGGTATAGCAGGTATTCCGCATACCACCTGACCTTCTTCCACGTCTTTCATAACTGCCGATTTAGAAACTATTTTTGCTCCGGCACCAATTTTAATATGATCTTTTATAGCTACCTGTCCGCCAATTTGGCAACATGGACCAATAATTGCTCCGCCAGCTATTCCGGTCTGAGCTAGGATCGCTGTATGATCACCTATAATTACATTGTGGGCAATGTGTACCTGATTATCAAGCTTTACGCCGTTGCCAATAACTGTTTGATCAAAGGCTGCTCTATCTATGCAGCAGTTAGCACCAATTTCTGCAAACTGACCTATTTTCACAATTCCTACTTGAGGTATTTTTTGCAAACCTTTTTGTGTAATACTATACCCAAAGCCATCAGATCCTATAATTGTTCCAGAGTGTATAATTGTGTTATCACCTATAATGCAATTATCTAAAACTTTTGCACCGGGATAAATTTTTACACCATCGCCAATAGATACATTTTTACCTATATAAACTTGTGCGCCAATAAATACTTCTTGTCCTATTGTGGCTGACTCGCTTATAACAGCAGAGTTGTCTATTTGATTTTCTGTTTTTTGTACAAAGTTCACAATTTTATTAAAGGCTAGAATTGGATCTTCTACAATTAAATATTGCTTTTCGCTGTCTATGGCTTTTTGGGCTAAAATAAAACCAGCATTACTATTTTTTACTTTCTCTAAAGAGATTGGGCTAAATACAGATTTATCGCCTCTGTCTAGTAATATAGCAATATCTTCTTGTGTAGCGTTTTCTAACGATGAAATATTTTTAACTAAAAAAGAATCATCGGGCCCCACATTTGTGGCTCCGATGATTCTTTTAATTTCGCTTATTTTTAGATCAATTTGCATTAAGCACTCTTAGCTGTTTTGCAGGTTGAGCTGTTTTTGTAGTATCGTTTTTTGCTACTAGATTAGAAACTACTTCTTCGTCATAGTTTTTATCAACAGCTTTAAGAACTCTATCTGTTACATCTATTGCTTTAGAAGAGAATAATACGCCTGGGGTGTTTTTGTCGATCATTAGTGCCCAATTTTCTGTTTCAAAAATTGTGTTTGCAACTTTCATTTGTTTGTTTCTTAAAAGACCTTGTTGCTTTTGGATTTCCATTTTCAAGCCTTCTTCTGAGTCGCTCAAGTTACGTTCAGCATCCTTTTTCATCTGAACTAATTTTTTGCCTTTTGTTTCTAGCGCTTCAGGGCTTAAGACTTTTTCTTGCTTTAATACTTCTTCTTGAAAGCTTATAAGTTCTTGTTGTTTAGCTTGTACGGTTTTTTGGAAGTTTTCTATTTTGCCTTGCATTTCTCTTGCAATTCTTTGGCCTTCTTTTGATTGTTGCATTAGGCTGATGCTGTCTATAGATACAAGTCCATCAAGCTTTGTGTCTGTAGCAGCGGAATAAGCGTTATTACTCAATAAGGTAAGAACAGTAACGGTTAGTAACATCTTTTTCATACGAAATACCCTTTCTATAAATTAAATATACTCTAAGAATAAAACTTTATTATAATCTCAAAAATATGCAATAGTATTTTTTAGAAAATTTGGTCTATTACTTTGTTGATGTCTTCGACTTTTATGAAGGCTCCCATATCATTATAGAACTTATCATCGTATTCTCTTGTTTGTATTACAACAGGCATTCGTACGGCATGTCCCATAACAAGTGCCTGTTTCTTTGTATCAAGAGTTGAAAGTATAGACCGTAGGCCGCTACCATTATTTACGCCTGTAAGAACCGCCTGGATATCTTTTTCATCATTTAATAGAGCTACAACTTTTGTTCCTATTTGTGATAATACTTCAGAGTCTATACTTGATGGGCGTTGATCTACGACCAATAAAGAAACGTAGTATTTACGCATTTCTCTCGCTATAGTGCCAAAGATTGTTTGTCGTGCGGCTTGCGGGTTTAAGAACTTGTGTGCTTCTTCTATTGTAATCATTAGCTTTTGGGGCTCGTCACACTTTTTTTGGGATGCTAAGTATTTTTCTGTTTTTGCAATATAGGCTTCATGAATGCGTCTTGTGATAATGTTGGCTACAAGTAGATAGCACAGCATAGAAGTATTATTCCCAAATTCTAAGACTACATGAATACCTTTATCTAGATAGCTTAAAAGTTTTTTTACAAAAGATTCTCCTTCTACATGTCTTTTTAAGAAAGAGAACCGTTCTAATCTTTTAAGTTTTCTGTATAAGGCTCCTATTGATTCAGGGTGTGCGCCTATTTCTTGTGCGAATTCTTTTATGTTTTCACCTTGGTCCAACAAAACCTGTAGCCAGTTATTTTTGAATTTACTTGTAATTAAATAGGCTGCCTCTAATGCGGTAGGGTGTAAATTAAGCTCGTTTTGCAAGCTTATAATATCTTCAACATGAATATCTTGATAACTTAAGACTAATTCTACATCGGGAGCACATCCGCGTCTGAGTGTAGATTCTGGATCTAAGGAAAATATTGCAACCTGGTTTGGAAATAAAGTTTTCAAGCCTTTTACAAAAGAGAAGCCACTGCCTTCTTTTCTTGCTTGAAATCCGTATTCACTATGCATATCAAAGATTAGGTTTACGGCTTTTTTGCTTTTTACCAATCCTGCTAGTATTAGTCGTGTTATAAAAGTTTTGCCTGTGCCGCTTTTGCCAAAGATGCCGTTGCTACGTTCTGTAAAAGCGTCTAAGTTTAGGCATACAGGAGTGTTCATATCTACGGGAACACCAATATTAAAATATTTTTCGTCTAGCTTTTCATCACCAAATATCAAAGAGACGTTTTTAGCGTTTGCTTGGTGCACTTTTGCAAAGTGTTCAGGTATTGTTTTCACTGGCATGCAGTTATTATTTTTATCAAGCATTAGCATTGGTTTTAGTTTTACTTTTGCGTAGATATCTCGTTTTTTTAGAATTTCATGTAATAGAGTCTCATCTTCTTCTGGTGGAAAAAGCAGTATGTCTGGGTTTGTTACTTCTAGTTCTAGATCTGTTATTAAAGAAAAGAAGGTATATTGTTTGCCTGATATAGAAACAAATTTTCCTGTTTTTACATCTTCTAGGTTGCTTGATGGATCCAGCCTCATTATAAGGCCTTCAACTAGTGATCCTGATAGTATATTTCCAAGTTTTTTAGTAGGCATTATTAATAGATTCTTTTATTTTTGGTTAAATAGTAATTGATTGAAAGTATAACCGTTTGCACGATAATCACCTAGTTGTAAAAATATTAGATATGGACATCGTGTTTTTATATTTAAGAGAATATCTTTTGAAATAGTTGTACTAAATAGGTCGATACTTAAATATTCTAAATTTGGGTAATTTGAAATTATTTTAATTAAACCTGAAATACTTATTTCTTGGGGGCCGTATACTATAAGGGCCTTTATGTAATCGTTTTTATTGAAATTTAGGTGTTCCAGGTTTGGGTAATGATCTATTATTAGGGTATTATAGTTTTTGTTTTTACGGCTTTGGTTTTGAATGATGTGTTTCTGACCATCTCTATATATTACTAGTGTTTTTTCAAAATTATATTCATGTAAAGGTATAATAGTTTGACCTAAGCCTTCATCGCAATATACGTTTGGATCGTCGAATTCTTGATCCATACAATAGTTTTTGGATATAAATAGTATAAAGCTTATGAATAAAAAATACTTTAGAATTTTTAGTTTCATTTCTTTCTCCCCAAGTTACTGTCCAAAATTTTATTTCTTTAAATTATAAAAAATATTTCATTTTGTTTGCAAATTATAAGAAATTATAACAAAAGAAATGGCGTGATGCTTTTCATGTGAAATTGAAAGTTCTACGTTTAATTTAGGCAGTTTGTTTTTAATTTCATCTTCAAAAAATTGCCAATCAATTTCAAGCTGAGGTACGCCCCAAACAGGTTTGATAACTTTTATGTGTTGGCAAGAAGACAAAAAGCTGAAAGTGCTTTTAGTTAGATTTAGCTTAACTAAGCTTGCACTTAAGGCTTTGAAGAATGCCTCTTTGGCTGCAAATCGTGATGCCAAAGACTCTAGTCTGTAATTATTATCTTGTTTGCAATCAGTAAGTTCTTGTTCTGAAAATATTCGTAAAAGTTGGTCTTTGGAATATTTTTGCCAACTTTCAAATCTATTAACTTCTACTATGTCTGTACCTATTCCCAGTATCACGCAGGCTCCACATTTCGGTCCAAAGTTCTATACATAATAGCTTCTTGAATATGTGATTTTTCAATTTGTTCCGAATTTTCTAAATCAGCAATGGTTCTACTTATTTTTAAAATCTTATGGTAACCACGCATGCTCAAGTTTAACTTTTCAAAAGCTATTTTCAGTCGGCTTTCGGCCTCAGGTGTTAAAACACAATGTTCTTCTATTTCGTCTGGAGCCAAAAAGGCGTTTTTTAAATTTGTCTGACGATTAGTTTGATTTTTTATGGCGTTGTTAACTTGTTCAAACATCTCTTTAGAACTTTTACTTTTCAACTTTTTATCTTGAATGTCATCATAATTTACAGAAGAGACATTTATATGTAAATCGATTCTGTCCAGTAGCGGGCCTGAAAGTTTATGGAAATATTTTCCAATCTGTTGAGGAGTGCAAACGCATTCTTTTTTCTTATCCCCATAATACCCGCAAGGACATGGATTAAGCGCTGCGACCAACAAGAAATCGGCAGGGTATTCAACAGACATGCTTGCACGGGATATTAAAACGTTTTTACTCTCAAGAGGTTGACGTAAAACTTCTAATGTAGAGCGTCTGAATTCTGTAAGTTCATCAAGAAATAAAACACCTTTGTGTGCAAGACTAATCTCTCCGGGTCTTGGATTAGAGCCACCACCAACTAATCCTGCTTGAGATATTGTGTGGTGTGGACTTCTGAATGGTCGGTGCAACACTAAAGATTCTTGGCCTAATAGTCCCGCAATAGAATAAATTTTTGTGCTCTGAATTATTTCGTCAAAAGACATAGGAGATAAGATTGTGGCCAATCTTTTTGCAAGCATAGTTTTGCCTGAGCCTGGAGGTCCGATAAATAATATGTTGTGATGTCCTGCTGCTGCTATTTGGAGCGCGCGTTTGGCTTGCCATTGGCCTTTGACCTGGCTAAAATCTAACGGATGTTTTGTTATGCTTTCTTGGAAAGAATTGAAAGAGCAGGGGACAGGTTTTATTGTTTTTTCTCTACGCAGGTATGCTATAAGCTCATTTAAACTTGCAACGCCAATAATTTCTAAACCTTTTATAAGGCTTGCCTCTTTTGTATTTGCATTTGGAATAATTAATCTTTTTTTACCTGTTTCGAGTGCATTATGCGCAATGGATAAAACCCCTCGAACAGGTCTTATTGTGCCATCTAGGGCTAGTTCGCCCAAGAAAACAGTTTCTTCTAAGAAATTTTCAGGCATATTAATTGATTGAGCGGCTTGTAAAATTGCTATGGCAATAGGAACATCAAAGAGAACATCTTCTTTTTTTAAATTTGCAGGAGCTAAATTTACGGTGATCAATCTTTCTGGCAACCTGCAGCCACTGTTTTTTAGAGCAGCTCTTATCCTGTCTTTACTTTCTTTTATTGCTTTATCTGGTAATCCTACAATAAAGAAATTGATCATGCCGACAGAAAGGTCTGCTTCTATTTCAACTAATTGCGCTGATATACCGATTGTTGTTGCTGAGAACACTTTTGAATACATAAAAACCCACACCCAATATAATTAATAAAGTTATTAAGCTTAAGGGTTTTTAATATATCAATAAAAATTGTTTTGCCAAATAAGGCTTAATTTACGGGTATAAATAAAGAAGTTCTGCTTTGATTATTTATAGATTCAGAATAATGACCTTTGCCCTTTGTATCTTCAAGTAGGAACACTTGGCCTTTTTCTATTATACGTGTTTCTTTATCGCTTGTTTGAATTTTTACGGGTGCATCTAAATTGACAACAAACTGTTTTCTTGGTGTATTGTGCCAGTCAAAGTTGTAATCTCCTGGTGTTGTTCTGAACATAACTCCTGTACCAGATACTAAATCAGATATTTTACCAATAGTTCCCTTGTCTTTTAGGTCTATTGTTATTGTCCCAAAGTGTGTTTCGCCAGATTCATCTGTATATATTTTGAGTATTTTTATAATTTCGGGGTCTATTGTTTTTTGAGTTTTACAGGTTTGATTTGTTGTTGATATTGTTTGATCGTACGTCGCTATATCTGAACAAAAAGCTAAGCCTGAGAATACAAAAGATGCGATAAGAAATAGAAAAAGATTATTTAATTTCATACTCACCTTTGATTTATGGATACCGTTCGATTTTTGCGAGTTATATTTTTATGCAATAGCTGCATCGTATTGATAGTCAGCTTCAACATAGGGCTTAGAATATTTATCTAAGCCTAATTTTTCACTTAACAAAGCCCAATCTATGGCTACAACATTTCCATCATCGTGTACGGCATAAAAAGCGCCTTTTTTGAATTTACCAAAAGACTTGTTGGTAATAGTGATACCGTCTGTATTTGTTGTATTCTTGGCTTGAAAAGATGCCAAATGTTTTAGGCTGTGTCTATCAAACACATGAAAAGTGTTATTTGTATAATTTTGATCCGTTGCAATAATAAAACCGTCATCTTTTGATGTTGCATAAATGGCTATGCCTTCAGGTTCTCTTCTAAACAGGCCTTTTCCAAGAAAGCTTCCAACGAATTCACCTTCAAGAGTATATATTTTTATATCACGTTTTTCTTTGTTTTCATCGGCTACAAAGAGGCGCTTGTTGGGTCTATCTACCAATATAGATTCAACTTTATATAAAACTCCATTGCCTGAAACATCACCAAATGTTTTTATTAATTCAGAATCTACTTTGCTACCATCTATTTCAACTTCATATAAATGAACTCGTTTATTCATTTGTTTTGGGTCATCTGCTTTGTAATCATCAGTGACATATAATCTATATTTTCCTGATTTTGTTTTGTATGTTGCTGCGCCATAAGGTCTCTTTAGGCTTTCTTCTCCTATAATGCCTATTGCTCTACAGTCAGGTAGAGTGAAAACTTGAACACGTGCTCCGTCTCTTTCTGTAACAAAGGCAAGATCATCTATAACAACAATTCCATTAGGTCTTATAAATTCTCCAAGCTTTTGGCCGTTGCTTCCAAATTCTTTTATTAATTTACCTGTTGCAGCATCATAAATAATTATTTTGTCTTTAGCTTTTGCTGTTGCAAAAAGCCAATTTTGATCTTTTGGTCCATGCCAAACGGCTAGTGAATCTATATTGTTGTCATGATCTCTTTTTGTTTCAAACGCTGAAGCTATTGTTGGGATAATTTCTTTAGGCTGGGTTCTTTCGATCTTAATGCTTGTTGGTGTTATGATGTCTGTTTTTTGTACAACTTTTACGTAGTAAATAGCAAAAGCTGTTATCGCAAAGATTATTATGGCGATTATATTTTTTATCACTCTTTTCATTTTATCTCCCTTTTTATAGAATTTTACTTTTTTTAGCATAAAATAATGATTTTAATATAAATAGTATTTTGAAAAATTGCCTATCAAAGTCCCCCAATTCCATTGTAAATACAGTCTGGAAGTAGAGCCTGTAGCCATGCTATAATTTGCCAGCGTTTTGTTATATATGCTTTCTTCTTTTTGTTTTTAATAGCGTTAAAGATTTGTTCTGAAGCTTTTTTTGTTGATGTAACCCAGTATGTACCTTCTTGTTTGCTGAATTCTATTTTTTCATTATCTACCCAGCCTGGAATTATGTCTGTTACATAAACTGGAATTTTATTTTGGATCATATAATTTCTGATACCTTCTAGGTAGGTAGAAACAAAAGCTTTTGCTCCGCTATATACAGGACAGAGAGCATTACCTCTTAATCCGTCAATTGATGATATACCGATAAGGTGTCCCGAGTTTTGTTTTTCAAAAAAGTTAACAGCAACATCTGCCATTACTAGAAAACCTGCAAGGTCGACATCCAATATTTTTTTATCTGTCTCCCAGCTTTTAGTAAATTCGGTATCAATACATGAGCTTACAGATATAAGGATTAAATCTAGGCCGCCCATCTCTTCTATTAGTTCAGCTAGTTTTGTTTTAGCTTCTTCTAGTTTTGAAACATCAATTTGTTTGATATAAGTTTTTGTTGGAATTTCTTTTTGAAGAGATTCTAAAAGATTAAGGCGTCTTGATGCAAGTCCTACTTCATATTCTTGTGCTATTAATTTTGCAACCTGACGTCCCATGCCTGAACTTGCACCGATGACAATTGCTTTTTTTGTTTGATTTTTTGCTGAAATATTACAAAAAACAGCAAAACAAGCCATAAGCAATATTTTCTTCATCCCTTTTCCCCCTTAACTGAAAATATACTTTAAAAACTTTATTATAATAAATATAAATAAATACAATTAGAAAAGTCTATATAATAAGTTTTTAAATCAACAGACAAAGTTTTTCGGCGTGATTTGTTGCCATTATCAAATCTTGCTGAGTATCTATGCCGATAACTTCTTGTTTGGTTTCATGTATTTTTATTTTAAGTCCATATTGTAGCAATCTAAGTTGTTCTAATTTTTCAGCTTTTTCTAGGGGGCTTGGTTTTAATTCAGAGATTTTTTGTAGAGCTTTTGTTGTAAAAGCGTATATTCCAACATGTTTATAATAAACGTTATCACTATCCTGAGGTTTATCTCTGTAAAATGGTATTGTACTTCTTGAGAAATAAAGGGCATAGCCATCAAGATCACAGACAACTTTTGCGATATTTGGACTTGTGATTTGTTCTTTAGATTCAATCCTTTTTTTAAGTGTCCACATATCTGCATCATTATCTTTACAGCTTTGCAGTAAGCAAGAGATCATTGCCTTTGTGATAAAGGGTTCATCGCCTTGCCAGTTGACCCAGATATCGGATTCTATTTTTTTTGATTGCATAACTTCAACTAATCTATCAGTTCCTGATTCACAGTTTTCAGATGTCATAATATATTTGCCACCAAAGTCTGTAACTAAGGATGCTATTTTTTCTGAATCTGTGGCAATTGTTACGCTATCAAAGAATTCGACTTTGCTTGCTGCTTCCCATACCCATTGCAAGATTGGTTTGCCTAAAATACTTTTGAGCATTTTTTCTGAGAATCTTGTGGATGCTAGCCTTGCAGGAATTATGCACGCTACTTTTTTATTTGCTATCATTTTGATTTCTTTCTAATTGTTTTGATACTTCTATTATATTATTAACTAGCTCATTGCCCATTTTGAGTTTAGATTCTTTTGTAACTCCTGCTATATGGGGCGTGATCCAAACATTTTTGAAATTTTTAAAATCATAATCAGGGTGATCGTAGTCTAAGCCTAATCCTCCAATTTTTCCAATTTCTAAAAGTTCTTTGAAGTCTTCATGGTTTACCAGGCCTTGCCTGCTTGCGTTAATCAGCAGCATTCCTGGCTTACATGTACTTAATTTTTGTGCATCTATGAGATTACTAGTTTGTTCATTCTCTGGTACATGTAATGAAAGAATATCGCATTTTTTAATAACATCTTCAAGTGGCATAAATTCTACATAGCTATAAGATTTGTATTTTTCAGGATGAGCAGTATGTGAAATAATCTTCATATCAAAGGCTTTTGCTCTTTTATAAACTTGTCTTGCTATGTTGCCAAAACCTACTAATCCAAGAGTTTTGCCTGCAAGTTCTGTTGTGCCAAGATTTTCCCCTTTTAACCCGCTACTTCTTCTGTCTATCAAGTTTCTTTCTAGAAGTTGTTTAGATAAAGCAATCATAAGTGCAAATGTGTGTTCTGCTGTAGAAATAGTATTTCCTGTTGGGCTATTTACAGTATAAATTTCTGGATGATTTTGTTTTATGTCATTAAGATGTTCTGTTGCAATGGAGAGTGTTCCTATAATCTTTGTTTTAATTTTTGCATTAGGACATGCTTTTAATTTATCATGTGTTCCTAAAACGATAACATCGTATTTGGATAAAAAGTTTTCATTATTATCTTGGCTTATGTATTTGCCATCTTTGTTATAAGTAACTTTATGGGCTATTTTTTTTATTTGATTATCAAAGTATCTATTATGTTCTAAATCACTTATTGATACGTATGCATGTTTGAATATAGGATCAGCTTTTACGTTTACAATTAGAAACAATAACAAGGAAATCTTTTTTATCATTATAAAATCTTTCTTTTAATAGTTATTAAATAGTTTTTTGATATTATTATCACGTAATATAACTTGGTCAAGCTGTTTATTGTGAAATAGTATCATGGAGTTTCTTATCTATTGACTTAAAGAGCTCTTTTCTTATAAAAATGCAAGTTAGTTATATCGTAAATTGTTTATATTTTTATAGGGGAGTAGTTTTATGAAAGTTGTTAATCGCAAAAAATTTGCTTCAATAGTAGGTATAATAGTTTCAGCTTTGTTTGTTATTTTACATTTTTTTAAGGTTGAAGTACTTGAGCTTAAACATTCAATCCCATTGGTAGGTCTTATTGCTGCCGTGTTATTTGTATTTGCAATTGCATGGGTTGGGGCTTGGATGTTTGCATTAATCTATAATCACTTTATTAATAGCCGTAACAGGAAACAAATCAAGTAGCTTTTGTTTTTAGAATATATATTTTCTGGTAAATAAACTGTTTTTTGGTATCTTTGTTTTTTGACTAAATTTATCAATACTTTTAACCCAATAATAAAGAATTGCTTTAAATCATGAAACATATCCAAAAAACATTACTCACATTTATAGTATTAGTTTTCTCAGCTTCTGTTTTGTTTACAATGGATAGTGATGATGAGAACACGGCTCTTCTTGCTGATGCATTATCACAACACTCAGTTAATTATGAAAGTTTTTCTGGCCCACTTACACAAGTTAGTGGTAATCTAGATGCAATAAACTTTACCACTAAACAAAATGATGTAAGAGTTACACATTGTGTGTTGGCTGTTGAAGGCCTACAAAAAGGGGTTTTGAGAATACATAATCCTTGTGGACAGAGTTTTGTGATCAAAACAGAAGAGTTATCAAGCGCTTTACAAAAGCATTCAGGGAGGACCATTGCCGGTCCGTCTTCTGTAACTACATGTTGTGTAGGATCCGCTTGTTGTGGGGGTATATCTATAGGTGCAGGTTCAATTGAAATGCTTTTTTATGGCATTACGAAATTGGTATTACACTTTGTGCCATATAAACCAAAAGATGAAGCTGTTCTTAAGACTGCAGAATTTATTTATCTTATTACTGCAGGTCTTTTTTTCTTTGTGGGTTTTTGTCTTGTTGGTTCCGGTTTTATTCATGGTGGTTGCAATAGGCTTAGGTATAGTCCAGGTCAAGTAAATTTTTTTGATAAAAATAACCAGGATATAACTGTTGCACCTGACTCAAGTTATGCTGATTTAAATCTTGATTTTATTGACCCAGATAAATGGGAGCTGTTTTTGCAAGATTATAATGCTGGCAATATTCCCTTGCATATTCAATACAATAATTAAAAAATAGTTTATGAAAAACATAATAGAACAAATAAAAAAAGATCTAGATAATCTGGCTTGTTTGTCTGAGAACAAAAGAAATCGTACGCGCTATTGAAAATTTTATTCAACGCTTTTTAGGATTATCTTTTTATCAAAGCCGCCTCGTTTTTCAGCTTTATCTTTGCGACAAGCCTCCAAGTCATCTATCGTGTGCTCCTTGGCTTTGCAGATAGCGTGAATAACTTCTGTGACATCTGCAAGTTCTTCAAGATTATCATCTTTCAAAAACTCCGCGACCTCTTCTAGAAGCTTATTTTTCAGTCTTTGGTAATACTCTTTATCATCTGCAATATAGATATCAGGTATCTTTTTGTAATGACTAACTACAATTTCAGGGATTTTATCCCTAACTAGTTTATCGAATATTTTCATCTGATCCTTATTATTCAAAAATTAAATTCTGTCATTTTATTAACCTGATTATGTATTATTTTCTAGAATATTTAAAGAAAGGGATTTAATGAATAAAGTAAAATATATAAAGTCTGTTTTTATATTTCGTTCAGATTTACGTCTAGAAGATAATACAGCCTTAATTAAAGCTTTAAAAGATTCAAAGCAGGTAATAGCAGTATATTTAAAAGAAAATTTAGATTTATTTAAAGTTAAAAACAATAATAATCAGCAGTTTATAACAGAATCTCTAGAAGTCTTAAACAAAAAACTAAATGGTTTCAAAAGTAAGTTATTTGTAATAAACAGTGTTATAGATTTAAAAAAAATAATATCTAAAGACAAAGATATAAATTCTATTTTTATAAATAAACTTTATCATCCAAAGCATGTCTTACAAGAGAGCAAGATAGAAAAATTGTGCAAATCTCATAAAATAGATTTTAATATTTTTCATGATTATCTCTTGCATGAAGCTGGAAGCATTATCCCTTCAGGTAAAAAAACAGGTGAAGCTTATAAAGTTTATACGCCATTTTTGAGAAAGGTACAAAAGTTTGCAGTTTTAAAACCAGCGTTAAATAAGTATAAAAACTTTGTTGCGCGAAGCTATAAAATAACCGGTGATATAGAAATAAAAAAGCTTTTATCTACTATTAAAAATAACAAAAATATAGATTTAAATGGTGGCTTTATTTTGGGTAACAAAATCCTAAAAAGCTTAAAAAACTATAAAGATTACAAGGATATAAAAGATTTCCCTGCTATTGATGGCACCACAAGGTTGTCAGCTTATATTAACTCTGGTTGTGTATCTATTAGGCAGGTTTATCATAATATAGTAAAAACTTTAGGTAAAAATCATGAGCTTATCAGACAACTATATTGGAGGGATTTTTATTATAATCTTTATTATGCATATCCAGAGTTATTTAAATCTACTTTGAAGAAACCAAAGGTTAAATGGAGAACAAATACTAGCGCATTTAATAAGTGGAAAAAGGGTAAAACTGGAGATCCATTTGTTGATGCCAGTATGAGGCAATTAAATTCTACAGGTTTTATGAATAATCGGTGTAGAATGGTTGTTTCTAATTATTTGGCTTTAAGATTAAGAATTAATTGGAGATTGGGAGAAAAATGTTTTTCTAAATTTCTTACAGATTATGATCCAATTTTAAATGATGGCAACTGGCAGTATATGGCTCAGGTTGGTGCAGATACTGCAGGGTATTTACGTATTTTGAATCCTGTTTTGCAACAAAAGAAATTTGATCCCAAAAAAGAGTTTGCGAGCTTTTTTTTGAATGAAGAATAATTTATGGTTATTGCCAGTAAAAAAAATTAAATTATTTGAATTTTAGTTAAAATAAACTAAAATAACAGATCTATTTGTACTGCTTGTAACGTAAATTGTTTTTTAAGGGACATGTCATGATGAAATCTAAATTCCTATTGAGTTTTTTAATTTGTTTTTTATTACAAATATTTTGTAATTTGTCTGCAATGAATTATCAAAAACCGCTTGTGGCAAGTACAACTTTTGGCAAGATGCCATATAGAGTTGTACTTTTTGATTTGCGTAGATATATAGCTCCGTATTTATATAAACAACACGAAGTTCCCAAAGGTTACGTTTTTAAATTAGACAAAACTAAACAAAATGACTTTATTGGGACTTTTTGTGATATACAAAAGATTTTTCCCTCTAATCAAAATTATGATCCAATAACAATTAAACCTACTTTTAAAGTTTGTAGTGATATAAATAAAAAGCAAAAATCAGTGGAAATTAAAAAAAGAGGGGGATATGTTATTGATGAGAAAAGACATTTAAAATATTGGGTTGATCCATATCTTGTTCCTGTTGCTTTAAAGTATGATGGTAAGATTATTCATAAAAAAGCAAATCTCTTTGATATGTTTCCTACGCAAATAGATAAAGAGATATTAAATTATGGTATTTGTGAGATGATTGACCATATTGCCAAAGATAATGTCACAATGGAAGTGCAGTTACAAATAACAATTTTTGGTGGCATAGTTACAGAAGAATTTAGTACTTTGGGTTTCTTTCAATATACTTATAGTCCTTCATCAAAGAAATGGTATCATCGATATTTTAAGAGTTGGACTCCTTACTATTTAAAAACGTTAAGTATTTCTGATACAGTGCCTTTGCTTAGGGCATCATTAAGATACATGCTTGATAGTTTCACAAAAAAGACTATGTGTGATGATGATTCTCTTATTTTAAATAATTTTTTTAATGATCATCAAGACTTTGATAATTATTCACAAAGCCTTGATAAGGCGATTTCCGAATGCAAAGACAAGTATCATAATCTTGTAGAATGCGATTTAGCTGACGAGATAGATGATATAAATATTATCTAAATAATTAATGTAAGATTTTACTTTATTGCAAGTAGCTCTACATCAAAAATTAGGGTAGAATTTGCAGGGATCATATTACCCATTTTACGGTTGCCATAAGCAAGGTTTGCAGGAACAATAAGACGTCTTTTTTCTCCAACTTTCATTAACAATAAACCTTCATCCCAGCCTTTGATAACTTGCCCAATACCAACTATAAACTCAAGAGGTTGTCCTCTGTCTACAGAGCTATCAAACTTTGAAGCTGTTACTCCAGGTTGCCCTGTTTTTTCTAGCCATCCTGTGTAATGAGCACTAATCCTTTGTCCCTTTGTAGGCATCTTTGCATCAGCTTTAGCTTCACTTAAAATTTCATATTGTAATCCAGAATCTGTTTTTGTCATTTGATTTTCTTTCTTTATTGTTAGATCTTCTTTTTTAGTATTTGAACAATTTGTGCATAAGGTAAGGAATAGAACACTGCTCATTAATATTGTAATCATTTTCTTCATAAAAACTCCTTTAGTTATTAGCTTTTAACGTTTGACCATTCTTACTTTTTATATAAGTTTATACCTTAACTGCTTATTTGTCATGAAATCTATTAGGATGAAAATGAACTTTAACAAAAGAATTATCAAGATTTTATTTTTTACTTTTTTTATCTGCACCCCTTTAATCTTTGCAGAACCTTCGGCTGAAAAAACTGAAGAAGTTTGTGGTAAAGATATTCAGAAAGATCCAACTTTCATTGAGCAACTCTCTAGTATTAACTTAAACTCATTTAAAAGAGAACATTCTTCTTGGAGCACCAACTCTATGGAAGAATATCTTAAGCTTTTAGCAGAGCATAGCTTAAACCCTAGTCCAGTTGACAAAAGAGAGCTGTCTTTCCATGTTTTTAGAGAGATTGAAAAAAAAGAAGATAAGTCTGTTGCTGCTGTAGATACAACGATTTGGAAAGATTTAGATCTTTTTTGTGGTCAGCATGATAAAACAAAGTATGTAGCAAATTTGCTTAACAGAGCAAATACGGAAATGGGCACAATAAGTTTTTATCAGCTACTAGCTCAACCAATTTATGACACTGAAAAAATTGAAAAAAGACAAGAGGTTATAAAGACGCTTTTAAATAAAAAAGAGTTATTTGATGATCTTAATCAAGCGTTCTCTGACCTTGAAAAACCAGAGAATATTTTACTTGCGTTCTTTTGGGGTGATCACTTTGTTCACAACGTTAAACAGTGTAGTCTATTTTCTTTGCCTGGTTTTAAATTTCTCAACAAAAGTGACAATGCTGTTTTATTAAAAAGTGCTTTTAGTCATGTTGAAAACATGAATTCTGTTTATGGTACGGTTCTTGCAACAGCGGCATTAATTTCTTATGCAGGTTTTTGTGCAACCAACCGGTCCATAATCCCCGAAAAAGCAAAAAAGGTATTAGGTGTTGGGCGAGAACGAGAATATTGGGGAGCCTCTGGGCCAATTGTAGGCCGGTTATGCAGAGTAGATAATCGTTGGATTCATGCTTTAGTTTTAGCGGTAGGTGGCGTTTATTGTGGCCTTAGAATTAAAAGATGTGCCGAGTGGTTTAAGGATTTTTTCTTGCTTGAAAAAACAATTCATATTTTCACTATTCAATTAGCTAAATTTATAAATGCGTGTAGCAACGTCTATGAAATAATAAAGGAAGATCCAACTTTAAATGGGTTTGAAGAATTTAAAGAGTTTACCTCTTTCTTTGAAGCGGAACTTGAAGCTTCAAAGGAATTAAAAGACTTTTTTGAACTTGCTAGTTCAGGTACATTTAAAACTGATCCAACTTTCTTTTTGGCACACAAGGGTAAAGCTGCAAGGTTTTATATTTTAATGCATGATATAAAAGAAAAAATGGAAAAGATGCTTGCAGGGTTTGGCAAAATAGATGCATATCTTTCTATTGCAAAGCTCTATAAAGAATTTGAAAATGAAAAAATAAAATTTTCTTTTCCTGAATTTGTGCAAACAGAAAAACCGTCTATAGAATTAAAAAACTTTTGGCATCCTTTAATTGACAAAGAAAGCGTTGTTACAAACTCTATTACTCTTGGTAAAGATGATAATCGTTCTAATATTGTTCTTACGGGCCCAAATGCAGGCGGTAAATCCATCGCTCTTAAATCAATTGTTCTTTCTGTCTTAATGGCCCACACGCTTGGAATTGTTCCTGCTGAAAAAATGGTATTAACTCCTTTTAGTTCAATTTCAACATATCTTAATATTACAGACGATGTTGGAGCTGGGCAGTCTTTATTTAAATCTGAAGCTTTACGCTGTCAGGAGCTTGTAGATAAAATTGAAAAATCGCCACAAGACAAATTCCATTTTCAAGTTTTTGATGAAGTTTTTAATGGGACAACGCCACAGGAGGGTATGGCTGCTGCTTATGGAGTTGCGCAATATTTAGGTGGTTTTGAAAATAATATTTGTTTGATAGCAACACACTTTTATGAGTTAACAGAGCTTGAAAAAGCAACCGGAAAATTTGAAAACTACAAAGTGTCTGTAAATTATATACAAGATGGTTTTATAGAATATCCATACAAGCTAGAAAAGGGTACATCTAATCAACATGTTGCCTTTGATATTTTAAGAAACCAGGGTTTTACGGGAAGTATTATTGATATGGCAAAAAATAGACTGGCAGGCTAATTAGTTTTTAATTTGAATAAAAAGGATAGGGTTTTATGAAGAATTTTTTAAAAATATTTTTATTTTGTATAAGCGTAACCATTTGTTTGTTCCTAATCAAAGTGACCCACATGTTGTTAACAAGCCGTGCAGTGGTAGTTAAATTATTACCAGCAAGTGACAAAGAAGAGAAGGATATTTTTGAGCTGTTCAGCGATTCTTATAAAACTGATTTACTTGTCAGTGGTGAGTTTAAAGACATTCAAAGTGCTACCCGTTCAGCTAAAGAGGGGACTGATTTACGGAAAAAAAACCCTTCAGAGCATAGAGTTTATGTAATACAAGATATGAAGACTAATAATAAAGTTGGTTATTTATGGTGGTTTCCTAGGTCCTGTTTGCCGAATCAGGTAGATTCCTATAAAAAATTTGCACATCTAGGCTTCGTTTATATCTTAGAAAAATATAGAAGATCTGGTTTTATGAAAGCAGCAATTCTTTTGACCGAAAAAGAGAGTAGGGATTTAGGTTATGTTGCTATGAGTTTGAGTGTTTTTCAATTTAATAATCCTGCTAAAGCTTTGTATGAAAGTTTGGGCTACAAAGTAAATGATAAAAAGTGCAATGAACGAAAATGTGAGATGATAAAAGAGTTAGTCGATGATGATTATAGGGTAGTCGGTGCTGCTACTTATTAATCTAAAGACCCGTCATTTAAAAAATATTTAAGCTGGACAAATGAAAAACAAAAAGTTGCCTTTGATATTTTAAAAAACCAGGGTTTTACGGGAAGTCTTATTGATATGGCAAAAGTTAGACTGGCAGGTAACATCTAGCTGGCTTGATTGTGCTAATTATTTGATTTACATATCAAATAAATTTATCTATCATGTGAACGAACTGATTTTTATTTTTATGAAAAAAAGGAGTAATGATATGAAGTGTTGCAAGAGTATTGCATTGATGTTGTCAATTCTTTTAAATGGTCAAATAATGGCAGAAAATTCAACCTATTTATTTTCATCTGAATCAGTAACAGAAGGACATCCAGATAAAGTTTGTGATCAAATTTCAGATGCAGTTCTTGATGCTTTTCTAAAAGAAGATCCTAATTCAAGAGTTGCATGCGAAACGCTAGCCGCAAAAGATATTGTCGTAGTTGCTGGAGAAATTTCGTCTTCTTTCAAAGCTGATATTCCTCAAATAGTAAAAGATACAATCAGAAAAATTGGCTACACAGATGAAGCTTTTGGTTTAAGTGATAAAAATTGTAAAGTTATAACATCTATTAGCCAACAAAGTCCTGATATTTCTCGTGGTGTAAACGTAAGCGAAGAACGTGAACAAGGTGCTGGTGATCAGGGTTTGATGTTTGGATTTGCTTGTAACGAAACCCCAGAATTAATGCCTTTACCAATTTCTATGGCACACAAGTTAACTCAAAGGCTTGCCCAAGTAAGAAAAGAAAATATTTTACCATGGGTTCGTCCTGATGGAAAATCACAAGTGACTGTAAAATATGTTGATGAAAAACCAGTAGAAATTACAGCTGTTGTTGTTTCAACACAGCACGATCCAGAAATTTTACATGAAGAAATTACAAAAGAAATAAAAGAAAAAGTTATTTTTCCAGTATGCAAAGAATTTTTGACAGAGAACACAGTTTATCACATAAATCCTACCGGAAATTTTGTTGTTGGAGGCCCTGAGGCAGACAGTGGACTTACAGGTAGAAAAATTATAGTTGATACATATGGCGGAATGGGAAGACATGGTGGTGGATGTTTTTCTGGTAAAGATCCTTCAAAGGTTGATCGTTCAGCAGCTTATATGGCCCGTCACATTGCAAAAAACATTATAGCTTCAGAGATGGCTGAAAAATGTGAAGTCCAGATTGCATATTCAATCGGAGTTGCAGAACCTGTTTCTTTATATGTAAATACTTTTGGAACGTCTAAGGTAAATTCAACAAAAATAGAAAATGTTATTAGAAAAATTTTTCCATTAAAGCCAGCCGAAATTGTTGAGTACCTAGATCTCAAAAAACCTATTTATCTTAAAACAGCATCTTATGGGCATTTTGGAAGAGAAGAGGATGGCTTCAGCTGGGAAAAAACTAACAAAGTTGAAGAGCTAAAAGCAGAAATTAAAAAATTAGATAAATAAGCTTAAGTTTATTTATTAGATGGAACAGCTTTTAAGAATCTGTTCCATCTAATATTTTTAGTCCAAAAATCAATTGGGTGCTTAATTAATTCAATTAATGAAGAAGCTTCATTTGTATCAATAGAAAAAATAACAAATCCGACTTTGCCTTGAATCCTATCTCTATCTAAAAACATCCAATAGCGACTATCTGCACTATTTTTTCTATTGTCGCCCATAGCCCAATACTTGTCTTCAGGCAGTGTGATAGGACCAAAGCTATCAATGCTTTCTTCTTGATAAACCTGGCCAAAAGGATCCCTGATAACTCCGGCTTCACTCATGCCATAAGTTGGTGTGCCTGGCAATCTAAATATTGGTTCATTGTTATAATTTTTGATTATATTTTCTTTATTTAATTTATAAAATGGCTGATCCTCAGGGCTTATTTTAGGATCAAAAGTATAATAATTTGTTACTGTTACTTTTCGTAAAAAGTCTGGAACTGCAATCGGCCCAAAGCTATTCATGTCTATTAAGCCTGTAGTTCTTTTTGCTTTTATAAGAGGATATGGATTAACATATGCAGTTTCGTCCAATTTTTTACCGTTAAGATAAATAATCGTTTTGCCTTTTTCTATTTTGCCTTCAATAGTGTCACCAGGTATTGCGATAATACGTTTTGTCCAATTGTCAGGTCCTGCACTCAAGCCCAAAAATGGAATAGGGATGCCAATATATTTTTGCCACAAATAATTTATCTTGTTTGATTTATCGAATTTAAATGTTGGTGCATCACAGACTATGTGGTCGCCACGTTGCACATCTTTGAAGTTGTAAATGAACTTGTTCCCGAAGAGGTAATCACCAACTAAGATTGTTGGTTCAGCTGAGCCTGATGGAACGTGATATAGACCAAAGACGAAGGTTCTTAATAGAAAAACTATTGGTAAGACTATAACTAAAGCTTCTATCCATTGGCGTAAATTTGATTTTGGTTTTTTTAGATTTTCCATGAATTCTCCAACTATTTTGAATTTATAAGTTACAGTTCTAGTTTTGTCATAAATGTCTGTTATGGCAAGATATGGTTTAAAAAGCTTTGTTTTATAGTGAAATAAATATTTATATTAAGTTTGGCCTAAAGTATTGGATTAGCTTAGGTTATAAAACAGGTAAGTTTTATTGAATAATATTTAACAAAAATCACAAGAGATGCTTCTTTCGTCGCATCTCTTGTGATTGATTAATATAATTTGAATAAAAAATGAATAATAAAATAGTTTCTATGCTGACAGGTTTAAGCTTTTTTCAACATAGGAAGTCCGGTTCTCTCGTTTTCAATAACCTTATATCCCTCAGGAAGGTCATTAATAGCGCTTTCTTTAATCTCTCCTGCAAAATAAAAAATTCTTTGAAGACGATCGCCTTTAAGTTTTA
>CAYVQB010000011.1:0-30445 GCA_964453985.1 uncultured Pseudomonadota bacterium | reverse complement strand
CAGCAAAGCTCTTTCAGCGGGATCTTGATAATAAATTGAAGCTTATAACAACTTTGTTGCAGCCAATTTTAATGATATTTATTGGCTTATTAATTATATTTTTGTTGTTGGCTGTTTATATGCCAATTTTTAATATGGCAAGTTTGGTTTAGTTTTCTATTAACCAGTCCGTTGATACTTTGAAAAGTTTTATCGTTGTGGCGGCTGAAATTTTTATGATTATAGGGATATCTTTTGTGGTGAGTTGCAAGCTTAGCTTGGCAATAAATTTGTCCCAGTTTTCTCCTTGCGTTCTTATTTCAGGACAGTTATCCAGACTTAGGTAACGTAAGTTTTTGTTTGCAGGAAAAGCTTCTAAAAGATTTGCGGTTGTAAGTTCTGGTGAATCTGAAAGATCTATCTTTTGTGCAGTCGATAGTTCTTCTGTATTTTTGATTAAGCGTCTTTTAGTTGCGTTGTGTATAGTTACAGGTTCTGGGTGAAAATTTAATTTTATTGGTTTACTTGGTTGTTTTCGACGAGTGCGAAATTCCATAGGTTTTGCTTGAATGAAAGTGAGAATTACAAGGATTGATAGTTTGGATACTATGCTTTTTATCATAAACACTCCAAAGACTTTGAAACATTTGAAAATTAACTTTGGGCCAGAGTAGCCCTGTTTCTTAAATTTGTCGATTTCTAGTTAAAAAAGAAACTATTTCTTGACGATAATGGCCGTTATGGTAGCATATAAGCATCGATAAAGAAGTTTGAATTAATGCCGAAGTGGCGGAATTGGTAGACGCACGGGACTCAAAATCCCGCGGTGGTAACACTGTGTCGGTTCGAGTCCGACCTTCGGCACCAGCCTACTCGCGCCATAGCTTTAGCGACGGCGGATATGGCTTGGCAGGTCGTCTATACCCTAGTTTCTTAGTTCCTTTATTCAAGAGAAATGACTATGTTTCAAAACGATTGTATCTTTTGTAAAATCATAAAAAAAGAGATTCCAGCTAAAATTATTAAAGAAAATGACCATGTAATGGTTATCGAAGATGTTTCGCCAAAGGCTCCTGTTCATTATCTGATTTTGCCTAAAAAACATATAATTAATCTTAATCACCTAAAAGAGCAAGATAGAGATGTAACATGGCATATGGTTAAAATGGCTCAAGAGATTGCAAGAGATATTGAAAAAGAGTCAGGAAAAGAGACTTCTTTTAATATAATAGCTAATAATGGTGCGGATGCAGGTCAGTCGGTGTTTCATATGCATTGGCATTTTATTTCTGGTAAAAATATATATCTAAATGGATTAGAACTATAATGAATTTTTTAGCTAAGCTCCTTAAATTTTTCATGCTTTTTGTTGTGCCAGTTTTTGTTATTGCTGTTTTGGTGATATCGTATTTCGCCTTAAAGAAATTGGCTTTTCCTTATGATCGTATAATGCCTAACGGTAAAAAGCAGTCTGTTATAGCTGTTCAGGCTAATAAAGATATTTTAAAAAGACCAAATTGCAGGTTTGTTAACTTCAATTCAAAGGACGGTATAAAGCTTTCAGGCTGTTTACTCAAAAGTCAGAGTAGGGTGCCTAAGGGTAATTTGTTGCTTTGTCATGGTTATGCTAGTCGTAAAGAGTTTATGTATGACTTTATTGATATGTTTCCAGATTATAATATCTTTTTGTTTGATTTCAGGGCACATGGTAATAGTCAGGGCAGAATAAGAACAATAGGTTTTCATGAATATAAAGATGTTCTTGCTGCAACAGAGTATTTTAAGAAACAGATGGGGGTTTCTACTAATTCTCTTAATCAGACACCATTTGTTATTTTAGGTGTTTCTATGGGTGGTGCTGCAACGCTTAAAGCTGTTGAAGCAGAACCAAATTTGTGTGATATTCTTATAATTGATTCGGCTTTTGCCAATCTAAAGCGTGTTATTCGAAATGCCTTTTGCCTTAAGTCAGGGCTTCCGGCTTATCCTTTTTTGTCTGTTTTAAAGACTTTTATTAAATTTGCTGCTGATTGTAATGTTGATGAAATGAATTTGTTAGAAAAGCTTGATAGTGTCAAGCAGCCAGTTCTATATATTCATTCATGTGTAGACGAAATAGTTCCTCCGGATGAAACTCTTTCTATGTATGCAAATACTGGTAATAAAAAGTCTAAATTATGGATTGGACCTGCGTGTCGGCATGGTCAGTTAAGAAAGCTTTGTTGGAATACTTATAAAAACAAGGTTTTCAAGTTCTTTAAAGCCTATTGCGGAAGTTAAATTTTCATATTAATATCTTTATATAGAGTTCGATTTTAGGGTGGGCATATTATTTAGGGATATTTGTTATGAATTTCAAGAAAAATTTTTTAGTTCTATTTTTATTCGTATTTACATTGAATGTTTGTGCAGCTGAAAGTCTTTATAAGCCAAACTTGTTTAGTAGGGCGCTAGGATATGTTTCACAGTCCAGGCCTATATGTTTATTTGATAAGCATATTATGTCTAATATTTTTCCTATTAAATTTGGCAATGAGTCTGCCTCGCAGCAATATATAGACCTAGGAAAAGAGGCCCAGGATTCCGTGGGGATACCTCAAGAACGTCAAGTTCCAATAAAAAGTTTTTTTAAGAATATGCCTTTTTTCGGACAATTTGCTGGAGCCGTTGCAGAACCTGACGCTATTTGTGTGAATGAAGAAAAGCTTAATCAGCAAACATATGGAGCAAGGCGTTTTGCTATGTTTCATGAGGCCGTTCATGAGAAATATAATGATTTATCTGTTGATGCAATTGTTGAGTTAGTTGCGATGATTGTATTTATGGTAGGTGCACATAAGTTAATAAAGGCTATAAAGCCTAAAGGGCGATTTAAGGCATTACATGTTATTGCTGTTATAGCAGCAGGCTTTGTAGGAGGCTCGATTTGTTCGTCATATTACCATAAATTTTTTGAAAGACGTGCGGACACCCAAGGCATTTGGGCTGCAGCTTGTCATAAATGCGCACAGGAAGTAGCAGATCGAAGACGTGTGTCATTTGAGCAAGAAAAAAATCCCCTAAGATACAAAGGATATTTGTGGGCAAATGATTTTGAACAGATTGCGCAGGAATTACAAAATCAAGGCAAGCTTTGTTCTCATCATAAAAATAATTAAGTTTGTTTGTTCGGTAAGGCCCTTCGGCAAGCTTCCAGCCTTCGTCAAGGCTTCGGTGGATAGGCAGGGTGAACGGGTTTAGGCCATACGGCCTTTTTTGGAAGTAGGATGAATATCTTTTGGGTTAAATTTCTCAATCATATATTCCAGATCATCAATAGAATCTTCTAAAACCCTAAAATAATATCTTAAAGAGTTCTTTTTCTTGTTAGAAGCATTTCTTCTATAAGAAACGCGAATGCTTTTTAAATGGCTTTTGAATAAGCCTTTTTCATCTTTTAATTTAGCTAAGAGACTATTAAGTTTATCTAGATTTTGGCGATTAGTTATAAAAGTAGGAAATGTGGCATAAAAGTTTTTTTCGATATTATGGTATCTTGTGAGCAACTTAAGCATTTTATCATATTTATAAGGCGGGGCTTTTTCTGTAAAAGCATGATCTCTACCCGTTTTTACTAGCAGGCTGGTTTGGGTTTGTTTATTATTTTTAATTTTATATGGGTGAAACTGTTTTTTTATAAGTAATAGAATAGGCGATATAACTATGATCGCTATAGATAAGAATGTAATGAATCGATCTTTGTTTTTTAATATCTTCATAGTTTCTACCTAGTTTGAACCTAACTTCTACTCTTCTCTATTTATAATTGTAAAGATATGGCCAGAAATATGCAATAACTTAGTATAATTTTATAGAAATAATATTGCTAATAATCATGAACAGGGCCGTTTGACATTTGTTCTATGATAGGTGAATATTTATAGCTTATTAGGTTAAAAATTGCAAATTTTATTAATAGAAAGAAGGTTATGAACCTATTTGTAGTGATTCCAGGCATAGTTTTTAGCATGTTTTCCGTTATAACATTATCCTATATCTCTATGGCCACGGTTGTTGGACCCTGGATGGCGCCACTGATAGTTCTTATGAGTAGTATTCTGCTTAAATTCCGAAAAGTTGCAAAAAGTAGGTCTCAAACAAATCAGGAGTTGGCTCTAATTCAAACGGTAGGTTCTATTGGCGGGTTAATTGCAACAGGTGTTGGATTTTCTTTGCCTACCTTATATTTTTTGAACCCTGTTATATTTAACGAAATGCTCAAAGCTCCCCTTTATTTTGCAGTATTTATTGGAACTTTATGCCTTTGTGCTGGCGGCCTGGGGATTTGGCTCGCTCGATGTTTTGCTCAAAGATTTGTAAAACAAGAAGATTTAAAGTTTCCGGTGAGTCAGTTAATTTATAAAACTATAACTTCTGGAAACCAGGCAAAACAGGCAAAGAAAATGTTTTTTGGTTTGGGAGCAAGTTGGATTTTTTGTTTTTTAAGGGATGGTTTTTTAAGTTTTAAAGGATTTATTCCTAAACAGATTTCTATTTTGCCAAGTCTCTTGGGTAGCAGTATTATTATTCCAATGGTTCCCATGTATTGGGCTATTGGTTTTATTACAGGAATAAAAATTGTTTTTCCGTTGTTGGTTGGCATGCTTTCTAAATATTTTGTTTTATGGCCAATAAATAATCACTCTTTATATCTTCCATTTAATTTGTTTTCTGTAATGTCTGATGTTGACTTTAGTACTGCTTTTTGTAGTGGTCTGGTTGTTGCAGAACTTGCTTTAGGTCTGGCTAAATATCCTGCTATTTTTTGTAGTAATCTAAAAAAATGTTCAGGGTTTAATGTTTTGGGCAAGATTAAGAGTATAAAGACTTTTTTTGCTGCACCTGGCAAATCTATAATTGGTTTTGAGGCGGTTTTTGTTTTATCGCTAAGTTTTGCTTTTTTAACCTATTTAAAGTTTAATTTCATAGCACAAATTCTACTTATAGCTTTTACTATTGCTGCTACTTATCAGTTAAGTTATTTG
Source organism: uncultured Pseudomonadota bacterium (assembly GCA_964453985.1). Classification (GTDB taxonomy): domain Bacteria; phylum Babelota; class Babeliae; order Babelales; family UASB340; genus CAYVQB01. The sequence continues at coordinate 25,442 of CAYVQB010000011.1, read as the reverse complement.
GGATGTAAAATTGGTTTAGTGACATTCGGTCGCTTTGCAACTTTTATTATGATTCCAATGATGCTTATGTTTAAGCTTGATTTTATGCAAATCACAATGTTGTGTGTCTTTTTTAATGTTTGTTCTGCTGCGGCCTCTGATCTTTTATTTGATTATAAAGTTGGGCAACTGTGTGATATAAGTCCTAAAAGGATCCATAGATATCAGTGGTTAGGGCTAATAGTTACTGCTTTGTGTATAGGTTTTTTCTTGTGGTTACTCTTTAGTAATTTTCAACTAGGTTCACCAGAGCTTTTTGGCCAAAGAGGTAAGACTCGAGCTCTTTTGATTCAATCTGTAGGCTTTAATTTGTGGGTTTTATTTTTTGGTTTTTTATTTGGTTGGCTTTTAAAGAAATTAAAGGTTAGCCCAACAATGGTTTTAGGTGGTATTCTAATGCCTAATTCTTTAACCATCGGTCTAATTATTGGAGCTGTGTGCTCTTGGCTGAGCAAAGAGCCGAGCGAGCAGGAGCCTGCTTGGTCCGGAATATTTGCTGGTGAATCTGTATGGATGCTTGTGAGTATTTTGACTAAAATGTTTTTATAAATTAAAGATTATTTTTTTAATTTATTTAGTTCTAAATTAAGCTTCTTGATAATTCTATGTTTATATTTCTTGGTGTTGGGATATCTGTTAGTACTGATCCCTTTTCTAGTTCTATGCCATAGGCTTTAATTTTTTTGATTCCGGATGTGCGAGGTAGCCCAAATGCCTCGTTTATTTTTGGTTTCATTTTTTCTACTGTTTCGCCATTTTCTATAAAAAGATCAATTGTTTTTTTAGTGTTACCGTTATCACGTCCTACAATAGCAATGATTTATTCCAAAGTCTTCTTATACAAAGGGCCTTTCTAGTATAATGATTCTTGATTGGGGCTTATTTTATTATTTTTTACGGGGGAGTTAGGGATGAAGAAATATTATATTTTATTTATGTTTGTGGCCTATTCTAGTTGTTATTGCATGAATGAGGAGTTTAGCCAAGAGTTTGAATACGTTCTTGTTGATCGGGAGCTTTTACAAGAACTCGCTATTTCTAAGGTTGATTTGCATGGTAGTGGTTTTGATTCTGATCTTGATTCTTGGCTAGCTTGTAGAAGTGATGAAGAAAAAGAAGATATAAAATCTGTTCTTGATGGATATGCTGCTTGTTTAATTAATAATGAAAAGTTTAATGATTTCTACGAGATTTATAAGAAATATTGTAACTACTTTACGATTGTCTCTCTTAATAAAGCTTGTTTTATAAAAACAGGTTGTTTTCTGGATAATATACAGAAAAATACAAATAAAGAATGGGCTAATCAGATTGAGCAGTTTATAAATAGATATAAACCCGAAGTGCTACGTAGATTTCATCTGGAACGACTAGTTAAGAAAGTATCTGATGGGTTTGTTTCTGATATACGGTATCCTTCTTAACTAACACTTTTCTATAAAAACGTTTAGGCTGCTTTTTTGTAAAAGAAGCGGCCTTTTTTTATTCGATAAAAAACTAAAGTTATGTTAGTCTCTCACCAGTTTAATTTTTTTAATTCACAACAGACAAAGCAGAAGGTTTTTTATGAATAAACTATATTTTGTTTTCTTGATTTTAATCACTTTTGATCTTGGTGCAATGGAGGCTGATGGGCCAAGGCTTCTTGTGCCAGAATTAGAAAGATTAAGCTTAATACCTAGTCCAAGCGCCGAAGTTTTGAGTATTTGTCATCCCGAAAAAAACGAAGATTATGCTAAAGAGTTAGTTAAGAGACCTGATTTCAATGAGATTTATTATAATAAATACAAGGGTAAATATAACTATTTTACGATTGTATGTTTAGGCTTGGTTAGCTCTGAAATTCGTTATAATTTATTAAAATCTATGGCATCTCCTTTTCCTATTGTTTGTAAAAAAATAAAAGAAAATAAATTAAATAGTTTAAGTGTGAGATTTGTTATGCCCGACGTGATTGAGAACAAAGAAATTGAAGGTCTGGATTTTTTACGTTTTGATCTAATATTTAAGCATTTATATGCTGAGGCCTTGGGTGAAAAAATAGAGACTTTATATATTTATTACCAGCCGAATTTAACTAAAATTCCAGATTCCATAGTTCTATTTCCTAATCTTAAAAAGATTCTCTTGCAAAATACACCAAATATAGTGGATTGGCCTGCTTGTATTCGTGACAAACAAGCAAGAGGAGAGCTTGTTATAGAAGAGTTATCTTCCAGGCGCACCTCTTTATCACATTAATTCGTGTTTTAATAGTCAATAAGAGCATTTGTAGCCCTATTTGACAAATAGAAAAGTTTTGCTAGAATAGTAGGTAGTTAAGGTTATACTTTGTAGTAGCCTTGGGGGATTTTCTTTAAGTCTAATATTCTTAAATAATCTATTCCTGATATAACCGGCGGTTTTTGGATAGAGATAATACTGCTTTAAAGCTGTAGCTCATAAAAAAAAGCGCTACACAAGGCATATTGTTTTTATAATGAAAGAACCAAAAGGTATATACGATGAATAATGATTTTCAAAAATTCAATCTATCAGATGATTTATTTAAAGCCATAACAAGCTTAGGCTTTACAACAGCCACACCAATTCAAGAGCAAGCAATTCCTGAAGTTATTGCAGGGCATGATATTATTGGTTTGGCATCAACAGGAACAGGAAAAACAGCAGCGTTTGCTATTCCTGCGATAGAAAAAGTTGATTTAAAAATTAGAGCTGCACAAACTCTTGTTTTATGTCCTACAAGAGAGCTTGCAATGCAAGTTGCAGTTGAAATAAACAAGCTTTTAAAGTTTAAAAGAAACGTCTCAGCTTTGGCAATTTATGGTGGACAACCAATTAGCAGACAAATCTTTGGCTTAAGAAGAAATCCACAAATTATTATTGGAACTCCAGGTAGAACTTTGGATCACATAAAGCGTGGTACTTTGCAATTGGGTCAAGTTAAATTAATGGTTTTGGACGAAGCCGATGAAATGTTAGATATGGGTTTCCGTCAAGATATTGAGCAAATATTGCAAGCAGTAAGACCGGATAGACAAACTGTTTTGTTTTCTGCAACAATGTCTGCTGGGATCTTCCAATTGACTAAGCGTTATCAAAAAGCTCCTAAAATGATTAAAGTTACATCAACAAAACTTAGTGCTGCAAGTGTAGAACAAATCTATTTTGATGTTGAACCTTCTAGAAAAACAGATGTGTTAATGCAATTAATTGATACCTATAAGCCAAGACTTGCTATTGTGTTTTGTAACACAAAAAGAAGAGTTGACGAGGTTGCTCGCAGCCTTTGTTCGCAAGGTTACTCTGCTGCAGGTATCCATGGTGATATAAGACAATCAAAGCGTGATACTATCATGACTAAGTTTCGTAATGATAGAATAAATGTTTTAGTTGCAACAGGTGTTGCTGCTCGTGGAATAGACGTTGCTAACGTTGAAATAGTTTTTAACTATGAAATTCCTAGAGAAGTTGAGTCTTATGTTCATAGAATTGGTAGAACTGGTAGAGCTGGCAAAACAGGTAAAGCTTTAAGTTTGGTTTCACGTAGAGAGTTTGGACAACTTCGTGAAATTAGACGCTATACAAATGTAAATATAATCCAAAATAATTTACCACTTAATGCTTCTGGTCCTGACTCTAGAAAAGATACAACTAAATGCTTATTAGAAGATAGAGCAAGCAAAGTTTTTAATCAGATTGAGCAACGTATGACCAGAGATGAGTTAGTAAAATATTCCCGTATCATAGAAAAGTTTGCAGGAGATAGTCATTCATCTACAGATGTTGCTGCTGCATTACTTAAGATGGTAATTAAAAGCTAAATTAAATATTTTTTAGTATTAAATTAAAAAAGGCCTGAAAGTTTTAAACTTTCAGGCCTTTTTCTATTATCGAGTTCGCGTTACTTAGTATCTTTATAATCACATTCTTTATTTGGACAAGAAATATGTGAATTTCCTTCTTTATCTTTCTTTAACAAAAGATATGGAGATTTACATTTAGGACATGGAGTCTCTTCTACTTCTGAGAATATAGCAAATTTACACTTAGGATAATTTGAGCAACCCCAAAAGGTTCCACCACGCCATTTACGCTTGGTAAGTTTGCTTTTACATTGAGGGCAAGGCATCTTTAGGGTTTCTTGGTGAATATATTTACACTCAGGATATCCAGGGCAAGCAAGAAAAGGTCCAAATTTACCCATTTTCTTAACAAGAGTGGTGCCGCACTGAGGGCATTTAATATCAACTGTTTCTTCTTCAAGTTTTATCAGTTTTATTTTGCCTTCTTCATCTTTTGTAAAGTTCGAAGTGAATTTACACGTAGGGAATCCAGGGCAACCTAAAAACTCACCTGTTTTTCCAAATCGTATAACAAGTTTATGTTTTTTACATGTTGGGCAATCCATATCTGTATGCATAGCTTGTTTAGCAACCATGTTGCCGCCAAATGCTTTCAGATCTTTTTTGAACTTGTCATAAAATTCGTTCAAAACCTCATCACGTTTTATTGAACCCTCGGCTATCTTATCTAAATCTTCTTCCATATGGGCTGTAAATTTGACGTTGATGATGTCTGGAAAGTTTTTTGTGAGCATATTGCTAAGAACTTTGCCAAGTTCCGTAGGCTGGAATTTCTTCTTCTCTACGATGACATATTTTCTTTTTAGAATTGTAGATAAAGTTGCAGCGTAGGTACTTGGTCTACCAATACCTTTTTTTTCTAATTCTTTAACCAAACTAGCTTGAGTATATCTTGGAGGAGGTTGGGTGAAGTGCTGTTTGGGATCGATTTTCTTGAGTTTTGCTGTATCGTTCTCTTTGATGTCTTTAGGTATTTTTACAGTATTTTTTTCATCCTCATCTTCTTCAACAGAGTAGACTTTTAAGAAGCCATCAAACATTAAGGTTGATCCTGTTGCCTTGAATAAGTATTTGCCGCCTTTAATTAAGACCTGTCTTTGAAAGTATTCAGCTGGATTCATTTGGCAAGCTACAAAGCGCTTCCAAATTAGACTGTACAGCTTGGTTTGTTCTGGCGTTAAATACTTGGCAGCTATCTCTGGGGTAATACTTATATTAATCGGTCTGATTGCTTCGTGAGCGTCTTGAGCACCCTTTTTGGAATAGGCATTTGCTGTTTTTGGGAGATAGCTCTTGCCATATTCTTTTGATATAAATTCTCTTGATTCTTTTAAGGCGGTATCAGATATTCTTAGAGAGTCTGTACGCATGTAAGTTATTAAAGCTTCAGGAGTATCTTTTTGGGATAATGGAATACCCTCATATAGTTTTTGAGCAACCATCATTGTTTTATCAACAGAAAAGCCTAATTTATTATAAGCATCTTGCTGTAAGCTACTTGTCATAAATGGAGCTAGAGGGTTTTTAAGTCTCTTTTTTTCTGTGATTTTTTGTATCTCATAGATTTCTTTTTTTATTCCATCTAAAGCTTTTTCTGTTTCTTCTTTATTGTTTAATTTGAAGGCTTTATTGTTTATTTTATAGAGATCTGCTGAAATATTAGATTTAGAAATAGAAAATGTGCCATGTATAGACCAGTATTCTTCTGGTTTAAAGCTGACTACTTCTTCTTCGCGATCGCAAACAAGTAATAGAGCAACCGATTGAACTCTTCCCGCAGAAAGTCCTTTCGCAATTTTCTTCCACAATATAGGGGATACTTCATAGCCTACCCAGCGATCAAGAACTCTTCTTGCCTGTTGTGCTCTAACCTTTTTCATATCAACTGTAGTTTTATTATTGATAGCGTTTGTTATTGCAGGTTTTGTTATTTCATTGAAGCTTATACGATAAATTTTAGATTTGTCGGCAAAAACCTTTGCTATTTCTTGTCCAATATGCCAAGAAATTATTTCCCCTTCGCGATCAGGGTCAGATGCTAGATAAATTTCGCTGGCTCCAGATGCAGCTTTACAGATGTTGGCGATAACTGTGCCTTTATCTTTCATCACTGTATATTCTAGGTCGATGTGCTTATCTTTAGGATCGATAGAAACACCTAGCTTTTTAGGAGGTAAATCTTTAACATGGCCAAAAGTGGACATAATTTTAAAATCTTTTCCTAAAAATTTAGAAATAGTTTTTATTTTTGCAGGAGATTCGACGATCAATATTTTTAAGTTGTTATTCATTGTTTTGGTGCTTTTTTTCTTTGCTTTCATTGTATAGCCCCCCGACTACAAATTTTAACCAATATCCCTAAAGGTTTTTACAGATTACTGCGCTTTTGTCAAATTTTCATTTTTATTTTTCTAATTATAATAGTAGGCTATTTATTTTCTATATGTCAAATGATTTAGCTTTTACATGGTATATTATTGGTAGATTTTGATTTTTGATGTAAAATTGTATAAAATTTCTAGGGCGAACATGTTGCCGTTTTTTTTGTCATTTCTATAGGGCTTTTATATATGTTTTTAAGTGATTTATTAGTAAAATGGTCTGAATCTTTTGAAATCTTTAAAAAAAAAGAACTAAAACTTTTTTCGTTGCTTGTCTTAAATAGTTTTCGGCGGTCACTATATTTCTTGGTAAAACAGGTTTGGTGGGTATTAATTTTATTATTGATTTTATTTAATGGAAATGTTTTCAGTTTTTTAAACAGTTTCTTTTATGAGCCGTCTACGATTAAGGCTTTTAGTAGCATTAGGAGCTTCTATTCTATTGGATTTGTTTTCGTGGGACTTTTTTTATCTTTTTACTCGTTCTTGATAGTTAGGCCATCAGGAGAAGCTAAAGATTCTGTTTATGTCGCAACCTATCTTAGTAGGTTGTGGGGTTTTGTGATTATTTCTCTTTTTATGTCTGGTTTGCCTATTTTTCCTCTGTTTTGGATCATAAGCTTATTCTTTTTAGACTCAGAAAATAATATTAGGTCTTTATATTTAGCCCTTATAAATGGAATAAAATTTATTATTTATTATTTACCTATTATGTTAATTTTTGGGATGAGCAAGATACTTTTAAATTATTTATTAGTTAAATTTGGCTCAATTTTATTGAGTTTTATGACTCAAGGAACTCTTTTTTATATTCTTTGGAGCAAAGTGTTTTGCTTGTTAGTATGTATGGTGTGGCTATTATTTTTATGTGTTATGTCTATCTATTACGTAAGAATGAAGCATAAGGATTTCAATTTATTTTCTAGCTAAATTGTGTGAGTTTTATGGTAGTTATTTTTCGTCATTGGTTAAAATCATTACAGCTTTTTTTACCTAGTAATTTCGGATACTTTTTTAGGCGCTTTAAGTATGGATTTTATTATGCAACAAAGAGTTTCTTGCAATATTTTGGATGGTTACTCGTTTTTTATGCTCTTTTATTTGCCGTTTTTGGGGATCTAATTTTAAAAGCCTCAAAGTTTGTAGCAAGTCCTGCCTCTTCTATTAATCCTGCGGCTTTATTAATTAATATATCGATTTCTGTAATTTGGTTTATTTTATCAACGGCTTTCTTGTTGTCTGTTCGTCGTGGTTATGGCTCTGTTGATTGTTATTATTTCAGGCTAGGGTTTTTGCGATATATTCAGCTTGCTTTAATTTTTTCTTTATTGGCCTTTGTTGCCTTAAGTTTTTTAATAAGTTTTGGTATAACCGTTTTTCCCGATATGCATTGGACTGCAGGTATTTTTTTCAAAATATTTGAATTGATGGTGATTTTTTGTTGGTTAGATTCAAATTATTCTTTTAGGGATCTGTTTTATTCTTTCGAAAAATCTTTGAATATAATTTTGTATAATCTGGCTTTTTTGTTCATTATTTTTGCTTTCTGGTCTATATCTACTTTGGGAATAGGTTTTCTAGAAGAGAAGATAATGGATTTGCAAAGTTTTGATTTTATGATGAGTATTGAGGTTTTGCTTGTTAGATACTTAGGCTTTTTCTTGGATTACTTTATTATAGGGATTCTTTTCACATTTTATTCCCTTAAGAAAAGAGAGAGTTATGCCCGTAGTGTTTTTGAAAAAGAAGATAATTAGGTTAAGATGTATTTTTTACGATTTGCCTATAATAACATTTTTTATTTTTTTATACCGGTTTACTGCTTGTTGTTGTTTTACCGTTTAAAATTTTATAAAAACCCTATCTATTCTTACTCTTTGACCAGTTATTTAAAATCTAAAAAAATAGCAAAAAGGTTATATCATAAAGAGATTCTTTTTTTTCTTCGTGCATTCTGTTTATTATTTTTAATCTTTTTGATAGGACGCCCACAGTGGGTTGATAGTAGTTCAAAAGTTAACGTTGAAGGTGTTGATATCGTTTTGGCTATGGACGTTTCTGGAAGTATGCAAGTTTTTGATGATCCAAGAGATCAAAGATCTAGAATCGAAGTAGCAAAAGATGAGGCTATTAGGTTCATAGATAAAAGAGTTGATGATCCTATCGGTGTTGTTATTTTTGCAAAAGATGTGATTTCCAGGTGTCCCCTCACGTTAGATAAACATATTTTAAAAGAAGTTGTAGGTCAGTTGCATTTGGGGTATATAAATCCTGAAGGAACATCTCTTGGTACGGGGCTTGCAATGGCCGTTAATAGGTTAAGAAAATCTAAGGCCAAAAGCAAAATTATAATACTACTAACCGACGGGGTACCTACTCCTGAAAAAATTGATCCCGATACAGCTATAGATTTGGCTAAACAATTTGGTATAAAGGTATATACAATTGGTATTGGAAGTCCTCATGGTGGTTATATAAGGCATCCGATGCTTGGAATAAGAAGGGCTGGAATAGAAATTGACACCAAGCTTTTACAAAAAATAGCACAAGAAACTGGGGGACAGTTTTTTAGGGCAGGTAACCCAAGGCATTTGAGAAGTATATATGATAGAATTGATCAATTAGAAAAAACAGAGTATCAGACAGATATTTTTCATAATTATTATGAAGCATTTTTGAATTTTATTTGGATATTTTTGTTTATGTTAGTTTTAGAGTTGTTATTGAAATTGTTTATTTGGCCAACTATTTGTTATTAATATGTTTGAATTTTTAGGAATTTATTGGGCGGGATTAGATAGTTTAATTTTCTTGCCGATTTTTATTGTTTTAGTTTTTTTTGTTGTAAGGGATTACTTAAAAACAAAGAAGATAGCCTTGTTAATCTTTGATAAAAAGAATACAAAGCTTATTTTTAATAATTTTTCTCTTAATCGAAAAAATTTAAAAACTATATTTATGTCCTGTGCTCTGTTTTTGATTTTTCTTGCTTTGTTGCGTCCGCAATGGGGCAAAAAAGAGGCCACAGTAACTCAAGAAGGCAGAGATCTGTTAATAGCTCTTGATATTTCACGTAGCATGATGGCTCAAGACTTAAGACCAAGTAGATTGGAATTTATAAAGTTAAAAATTAGAAATCTACTTGAAAAGCTTGATTTTGAAAGAGTGGGTTTAATTTTGTTTTCAGGTTCAGCTTTTTTACAATGTCCTTTAACTGTAGATCACGCAGTATTTTTGATGTTTTTAGATCAAGTAGATGTAGAATCTATTGCATCAGGTACAACGGCAATTGATTCAGCCCTAAACAAGGCTATGGATGTTTTTGGTAAAGATAGTGGGCGTAAAAATAAACTGGTTCTTTTAGCAACTGATGGTGAAGATTTTTCTTTAAATTTAGAGACTGTAAAACAAAAAGCTAAAGACCAAAATATAAGGCTATTTGCATTGGGAACAGCAACTATAGAAGGTGCTCCTATTCCTAAGTTAGATTATTCAGGAAAACAACTTGGTCACGAACTAGATCAGAATGGACACGTTGTTTTATCTAAGCTTAATGAAGAAATTTTAATAAGAATTTGTTCTGACCTGGGTGGTAATTATTTTAGAGCAAGTTTTAGTGATACTGATTTGAACCAGCTTGTAAATGAAATAAAGCAATATGAGAAAGAGAAATTTTCAGATAAAAAACTGACATATTTTCAAGATCAGTACCCTTGGCTACTTGGTTTGGCTTGGATATTGTTGGCATTAGAATGGGTTTTATAGTTATGAAAGCTTATTTATTCTTTTTACTTTTTTTATTTATTGGCGACATTAAGGCAATATCTTTTTGGTCTGGTTATAAGGCAAATAAGGCATATCTTCAAAAAGATTATAATAAAGTAAAAGATATTCTAGAGAAAGAACAGGTCAATAATCCTAACGATCCGGACCTAAACTATAATTTAGGTAATGCATATTATAATTTGGGTAAATTTGAGGTTTCAAGGTCTAATTTTGAGCGAGCTGTAAATAATTGTTCAGAAAAACAAGCAAAATTAAAAGAGATTTCTTATTTTAATTGGGGTAATAGTTTATACAAGAATGGTTTAGCTGTTTTAGGTCCTGATTGGGAAAAAAAAGAAATAGATAATAAAAAACTAGATTTTGCAATAAGTGAGCTAAAGTCAGCGATAGAAAAATATAAAAATAATCTTGTTCTTAATAGTGATAATCAAAAAACTAAAGTTAATCTGAAAAAGACAGAAGAATTTTTACAAAAGATTGAACAAAAAAAACAAAAGCAGGATCAAGAAAAGGATCAGCAGAAAGACGATAAACAAGATAAAAAAGATCAATCAGGGGAGCAGGAAAAAGAGGATCAACAAGGAGATCAAGATAAAGAAAAAGGGGAACAGGATAAATCTAATAATAGAAAAGATGATAGAAATGACGGGGAACAAGACAAATCGGATACACAAAAGCCCGACAAAGAAGAACAAGATAGAAGTGAACATGAAAGCTCCCAGAATGAAAAAGAAGAACAAAGTGAACAACCTGGAAAAGAGGATAAGCAACCTGGGCAAGAAAATCAAGAACAAGAGCAAGCAGGGGAGCAAGGATCTCAAGCTGTTGAGCAAGAAAGCATGAAAGAAAAAGGAATGAAAGTTTTGTTAGATGATTTACAAAAAGATGAATCAAAATTACAAAAGAGTTTGATTTTGCATAAAAGCAAGGGTGGCAGACCTTTGAATAAAGATCAAAAACCTTGGTAGGGGGATTAATATGAAAAAATTCTTTAAGTTATTTGTATTTTTTATTTATAGTTTTTGTTCTGCCCAAGATTTGACTGTAAAACTTGAATTTACGGGTTTGCAAGATTCTAAAGCTTATGTGGGCGAAAACTTTGGAGTAAAAGTTATTGTCACTAGTTCTGAAAAAGATATTGGTGATGTGCATGTGCAAGGGCTTGGGCAGTTAAAAGTTTTAGGAAGTAGCCAGGCAACAAGTATCTCTAGGTATAATTCTAATTTTCTGTCAGAAAAAAGTTACATGTATGATGTTGTTGCAGATAAAGTGGGTATTTTTAAGATTGGACCTGCGCAAGTAACTTATAATAATCAAGTAATTAACTCTGTTCCGGAGTTATTGACCTTACAAGTGATGAAAAGAAAAGAAGGTTCTCCCGTAAGTGGTTTTGTTGGACCACAGGCGTCCGGTATTCCAAGTTATGAAGTTTTTTGTAAATTGGAAGTAGAAAGCAAGAATGTTGTTGTTGGGCAACCAATTGTCTTGAATTTGAAAATTTATCATAGAGGAAATATTGCACAGCTTGGTCTGGAACCATTGAAGTTTGTAGGTTTTATATCAAAAGAGATAGAACAGGTTGCAAGAAAAGCTGAGACTGTAGATGGAAAGCCTTACAGCGTTTTAGAAAAAAAGTTTCTCTTATTGCCTGTTGAAGAGGGTAAAAGAGAAATAGATCCTGTAGTTATAAATTTTAATGTTCCTGTGAAAAGAAAACGAGGGCACGGGTGGTCTTTTGAGGATGATTTCTTTGGGAATTTGCCTGTTATGTTTGGTGAAAATTTTGAACCCAAAAGAGCGATATCTAATGGCTTAAAAATAGATGTTTCTTCTTTGCCTAAATATAATGACATCGTTGATGGTGTTGGTGATTTTAGCTCGTTTGATGTTACTGTTGATAGAACAGAGGCACTCGTTAATGAACCAGTTTTATTGAAATTTCAGATTGAGGGTAGGGGTAATTTAGACCAGATAGTAGTGCCAAAGTTAAGTTTGCCTGAAGGTTTTAGGTTTTATGAATCAAAGACAGATTTGCAGCAAGATTTATCAAAAGATTTTAGAGGTGGCAAAAAGAGCTTTGAGTTTGTTTTACAAGTAAATAAAGTAGGTCAATATAAAATACCAGAACAAAAATTTGTATATTTTGATGTTAAAAGTAAAAAATATAAAACATTAAGATCAAAAGCCATAAGCTTGGATATAAAATCTCCTCCAGAGGGTATAAGCTATACAGATACTAAAAATGTAAGTGATGCTTTAGGGGCTCAAGAGCAAGATGTTTCAGAATACAAGCAAGATATACATTTTATTGAAGAAGAAAATATTACAAAAGTCAGAAATAAAGGTAAAAAAAGTCTCCCTTTGGTCTTGTTTCTTATTTTATTACTTGTTCCATTAATCTTTTATTTCAAACGTTTATTTAATCCCATTATATGTTGGTTTAAGTCTAGATCTAATATAAAACAATCTTCATCGAAATTAAAAAAAGAGTTAGATAAAATAATCGAGAAAAAAGAAGTTAAAAAATTATATAAGTTTTTTCTGAGCTATTTGTCTGTAAAATTTAATGTTAAGTTAAGTGGTATTAATCAAGACTGGATAGAGGCTAGATTGCTAGAATTAGGTCTAAAACAAGATAAGGTAGATGACTTTTTAAGCTATCTAAATGACTGTGCAAGTTTATCTTTTGCGGCTAATTCAAGTGGTGTTGATACTGAGAAATTGCTATCTAAAAGTAGTTACTGGTTGGTTTACTTAGATTCTGGTAAGGGGTAACGATATGAATTATAAAGCTATATATAAAACGGTTGGTCTATTTTTAATTTGTTGGAACTTTTCTTTAAGTTCTAGTGTTAATAATGGTCAAGATCTATTTGCTAAAGCAAACCAGGCCTATAAGCAAAGTGAGTTTGAAAAAGCTTACGAGTTATACCAAAAAGTACCTGAAAAGGGTGCCTATGTTAATTATAACTTAGGAAACTGTGCTTATAAGCTAGAGAAATATGGCTATGCAATGCTTTATTGGAAGAGAGCTGAGCAAGACTGGGGCTTTTGGAATAGGCAAGAGCTTCTTGATAATATTTATTTATTAAAGAAAAAACTCAATGGATCTAGTAAGGTCGAAGATAGGTTTGCTTTCTTCTATAAATCAAAGAGCTTTTTTGTATCTATTGTTCGTAATGTTCCAATATTTTACTTACAGCTCCTATTTTTAATATTTTGGGTTTTTCTGTTCTTATATATCAGACGCTTGTATAAATCAAAAAGAAAGTTTTTGATTATTCTATTATTCAGCTTTGTAGCCTTATTTGGTACTTTGTTGGTTATAAAATATAGTTTAGAGAACAGAGTGCATGGTGTTGTGGTGAACCCTAAGACTCAGCTCTTATCTGGTCCTGGTAGAAGTTTTCAGGAAATAGGTGTTCTGCCTCAAGCTAGCGAATTTATTATAAACCGAGAATCTGATGGCTTTTATAAGATTAAGTTTTATAAGCAAATTGGCTGGATAAGTAAAAAAGATGTCCAAAAAGTTTAATTTATAAATTTTGAAATAGTAATTTCCATAAACTCTTTCAATTTGTAATTAATTTATATTATAATAGATTTAGTTCAGATTGATAAATATATGTTTAACTCTTTAAAGAGGGGGAATTATTATGGATAATAAGAAAAAATCCATGCTTGGCGTCTGTCTTTTGACAGCAGGCCTAATGCTTTCTGGTTGTACTAAAGAAGAAAAAACTGTAGGTGGTGTTTTAATTGGTGCTGGCCTTGGTGCTGGTATTGGTGGCGCTGCTGGTGGTGGTGGCGGTGCTGTAGCCGGTGGTGCTATAGGTGCTGTAACCGGTGGTCTTATTGGTCATAGTCTAGGTGATGACAAGAAAGACAAAAAAGAAAACAGAAAGCATGGTAAAGCTAAATCAAAGAGAGACAATAAAAGCTGCAAAAAATAATAATTACAGCTAAATATCTGTTTTTAATAATAACCCTTGGATAGAAGATACCCAGGGGTTATTGTTTTTTATATATTCTTGGCGGTTTGAAAAACACTGCTTTGCTGTATAATTAGGGTATTAAGAAAAGATTTTAAATAAATTTAATTTGGGCAAAAAAAGTGAAAAAACTGCTATTAATAGAAAATCTAAAAGTTAAAGTAAAAGATGAGCTTATCTTAAAGGGTGTCAATCTAGAAATAGATAAAGGGCAGATTCATGCTCTAATGGGACCAAACGGCTCAGGTAAAACAACCTTGGCTTATACTTTAATGGGGCATCCAAGGTATCAAATAAACTCTGGCAAACTCTTGTTTTTTGGACAAGACTTGCAAAGCCTATCTGTTGATAACAGAGCAAAAGCGGGAATGTTTTTGGCTTTTCAGTACCCTGTAGCAGTAGAAGGCGTGAAAGTAAAAGAGTTTTTAAGACAAGCTTATAATTCTATGTATGCAGGAACAGCAAAAGATCTTGACCTAGGTGCATTCAATCAAATGCTAAGTTTGAAGCTTGATACTCTTAAAATAGACTCAGGTTTTATTGATAGATTTTTAAATGTGGGTTTTTCTGGTGGTGAAAGAAAAAAGCTAGAGGTTCTTCAGTTGGCAGTATTAGAGCCTAAGCTTGTAGTGTTAGATGAGATTGACTCTGGTTTGGATGTTGATGCTCTTCGAATAATATGCTCAGGAATAAATGAGATTAGGCGGAGTAGTCCTGATGTCTCCTTTTTAATAATTACCCACCACACAAGAATTTTAAATTACTTAAAGCCCGATTTCGTTCATATAATGCAAAATGGCAAAATTGCTCGATCAGGAAATGGGACGTTAGCTCAAGAAATAGAGGAATTAGGTTATTTATAATAAAAAATTGTTATTTATGAAGAAAAAACCAAACAAAAAGAAAATTCATAACTGTTCAGAATGTAAGAAGTCATGCTCCAGACGAGGTTATGCTTATAAGGCAAGCAAAGGCTTAAGTGAATCTATTGTTTGCCAAATTTCAGAAGAAAAGGGCGAACAGGCTTGGATGTTGGAATATAGGCTCAAAGCACTTCGTGCGTTCGAAGCTAAAAAAATGCAATCTTGGGGACCAGATTTAAGTGAGTTAAATTTGGATGAACTTTGTTTTTATTTAAAGGCTTGGGGGAAGCAAGAGAGTTGCTGGCAGGATATTCCTGAAAATATTAGAGAGCCTTTTGAAAAAGAAAATATTCAAAATATAGAACAAGAGTCTTTAGGTGGTCTTGGTGCTCAGTATGAATCTGAGGTTGTTTATCACAATCTTAAGAAAGAGTGGGAAGATTTGGGTGTAATATTTTGTGATACTGACACAGCCTTAAAAAAATACCCAGAGTTATTTAAAGAATATTTCGGGACGGTTGTTCCATATGATGACAACAAGTTTGCTTCCTTAAATAGCGCTGTATGGAGCGGGGGTAGTTTTATTTATGTTCCAAAAGGCGTTAACATAAAGGTTCCTTTGCAGACTTATTACAAAATGGATAGTGATAAATTGGGTCAATTTGAAAGAACCTTGATTATTGCAGATGAAAATAGTAGCGTTAGCTACATCGAAGGTTGTACGGCCCAATCTTACTCAGATAAATCTCTACATAGTGCCGTAGTTGAGATCATTGCTAAAAAGGGGGCAAAGGTTAAATACTATACAATTCAAAATTGGTCCAAAAACGTTTATAACTTGGTGACAAAAAGAGCTCATGCGTACCAAGATTCACTCATTGAATGGGTAGATTGTAATGTTGGTAGTGGGGTGACCATGAAGTATCCAGCAGTTGTTTTAAAAGAAAAGGGCGCAAAGACTACTGTTTGGTCTCTTTCTGTTGCATCTTGTGAAAATCAGGTTCAAGATACTGGTGCTAAAGCTATTCATTTGGCAGAAAATACTACTTCAAAAATTGTGTCAAAATCTATTAGTAGCAATGGCGGTCGGGCTAGTTATAGAGGTTTTATAAAAGTTGCAAAGAATGCTAAAAATAGTAAATCCTTTGTGCAATGTGATGGGCTTATGCTTGACGGTAAATCACGCTCAGATGCTTATCCGTACATGGATGTTGCGCAAAGAGAAGTTGATATTGGGCACGAGGCGCGTGTTAGTAAAATTGTTGATGAACAAATTTTTTATCTTATGAGTAGAGGCTTGAGTCATGAAGATGCTCAGAGCTTAATTATAAATGGTTTTATTCAGCCGTTTTTAAAAGAATTACCTGCAGAGTATGCGCTAGAAGTTGATCGTTTGCTTTCTATGGGAATGAAGGGGTAGGTTTAAATGAAAAAGAATTTTACTTTTACTTTGGTGGCATCATCAGACAAACTAAGTTTAAAAAAATTAATAGCTAATAGGTTGTCAGGAGCAGCTGTTCTTGAAGATTTATCTATTCAGATAATATTAGTTGAAGATGTTTGTGTCAGTTTGGTTGATGATCTTCTGGATTATGATATCTGTAATAGCAAAATAGAAGTTGTTTTAAACAAGGCTAGTTCTATTAATTATCAAGTGAAGATCTCAGAAAACAAAGATAATATTAACTTTGAACAGACTTGCAAGACTAGTGAGAGAGTTCTCTCTTTTTATGATAAACAAAAGACTATGTCTAAAGAGTTAAATTTTAAGTTTATTGGGCAACATTCAAGTGCACATGTCACATGTTCTGTAAAAGGTACAAACGATAGAATCATTAAAATCAAAACTATTCAAGATCATCAGGCGAGTTTTACAACTAGTGATTTGATTGTGAAATCGGCTATGTGTCAAAAGTCTAGATTGATTTGTGACAATCTTATTCGTGTTCCTGAATCCCTTGAAAAAATCCAAGCAACACAGCTTAATAAGAATCTTTTATTAGGTTGTGATTCAAGAGTTATTACCGTTCCAAAATTAGAGATAGAGTCTGACGATGTTGATTGTAAGCATGGTGCTGCTGTAAGTCAGCTTGATGAAGAACAGATTTTCTTTTTACAAAGTCGCGGTCTTGATTATTGCCAAGCAAAGAATATGCTAATAGAGGCATTCTTAAATTAAAAATTAATTTTTAAGGAAATTCATGATTACTAAAGTTGGCTTTATTGGCGTAGGCCAAATGGGTGGAGCTTTAATTCAGGGTTTTGCTTCAAGTAAAAATTTAAAACTTCTAGGTTTTGATCTTGATCAAAGTAAACTAAAAGTTTTAGAAAAAGATTATAATTTACAGGTGACTAGATCTGTTCAAGATCTAGTTTCTGAATCAGATTATATTTTTATTGCCGTAAAGCCGCATCAAATAAAAGACTTATCGAATGATATTTTAAAGACTTTAGATTCTGGCAAGTGTGTGATTTCTATTGCTACTGGAATTTGTCTAAAAGATCTACAAAGTTTTATTAATAAAAAGTGTCCTGTTGTGCGTGTTATGCCAAATATTTGTGCGCTTAATCAAATGGGATCCTTTGGTTTGTGTTTTGATGATTTATCTTTAAAAGAATCTCAGAAACAATTCTTAATAAGCACTTTTAATTCTATTGGCTCTGTACAGGTTTTACCCGAAAAGCTTTTTGATGCCTATGCAGCAGTTATTGGTTCTGGTCCTGCTTATGTTATTTATTTTATGATGGCCATGGTTGATAGCGCTGTTACTCTTGGTTTTACAAGAGAGCAGGCAACTTTTATGGTACAAAGTCTTTTTCAGGGCAGTGCAAAACTTACAATTGATTCTAATCAAAAAATGGGTGATCTGAAAGATATGGTTACCTCTCCTGGCGGCAGCACTATAGAAGCTTTGAATCAATTTGATATTGATGGGGTGCGAGGCAATATTATAAAAGCAATAAGAACTGCTTATAATAAGAATATTTCTATAAAAAATAATTGTTAAAATTAAAATTTCTTGTTTAACTTACACAAAAGTTTTTACGGTCGTAGTGTTTATTTGTGTGTTTGTTATACGAAGGAGTTTTTCATGAAGTTTTCTAGGGCTTACATTTTGTTTCTTTTTTTGTTTGGTTTATCTCTTAATTTGGACGTGGTTTATGCAGGATATGGAGATCTTGCTAGAGAGCAAGTTGGTCGAGATGAAGAGTCTCATGCGGATATTGTTCCCTGGAGCTTTGGATCTGATTACGATAGTTCTTGTAGCGATTCTGAAGAAACTGAAAGTGATTGTGCTTCTGATGAAGATTCTGATGAGGATCATGATGGAAATACTCAGTCTGATGGTGATGATGAAGAAGAAGAGAGTTTCGAGAATAATCAACAGGCAAAAAAACTTGAAGACGAGGACGAAATCTATGGTCCCGATTCTGGTATGAATTCTAAGTTCAAGGATCTTCTTGAAAGGCTAGCAAAAGATACAGAGTTTGAAGAAGAAGTTGCTGGAGCGCAAGATGATAGTGAAAGCCCAAAGATGTCTAAAAAAGAAGCTATTGCTATAATTTCTAAATATTTAACTATGCTTAGACAGAAGCACGTTATTAAAACATGGCGGGCTTTTGTTGCAGGAAAAAAACAAGCAAGGGAAGAAGCTTTGCAAGAAAAAGAAAACAAAGAGACTGTATTGCGTAAATTTTTTATGACTAGAGAACAAAGGGATTTATTAAAGGCAGCTAGAGTGCTTACTCGAGGAAAGCGTTGTTGTGGGAGACCTTGTTGCGTTGGTACTACATTAGGTGTCGGTGCGACTACAATTTTAGGTGCTTTTATATATTATATTTTTGCCAACGGTTTTCAAATGGCCTAAGTGAAATTTAAGGTAGTACTTTAAGTTATTGATTAAAAAAGCCCCGGTCTTGCCGGGGCTTTTTATTTGAGTTTATTCAGATTTAGATATCTAAATTTCTTACAAAATGAGCATGCTTTTCAATATAGTTACGTCTTTCAGAAACGTCATCACCCATCAAAGAAGCAAACCACTGATCAGCCTTAAGGGCATCTTCAATAGTAACTCGCAAGAAAGTTCTTGTGTTAGGATCCATTGTAGTTTCCCAAAGTTGTTCAGGGTTCATTTCACCAAGACCTTTGTAGCGTTGGATGGTCATAAGAGCTTTACCTATGCTCAAAATCGCATTAGATAAAGTTAGTATGCCTGAGTCTGTCTTTTCTGTGTTCTTATGTGAAACTACCCAGCTTGTTTTCTCCAGGGCGGCTAACGGTTTGTAAAGAGTTACGAGCTTGCCTGTTTCTTCAGCTGTAAAGAATTTGAGAGGAACTTCCCAAGTCTTTTTATCTTGGCTGAATGTGATTGAAGCCTTTTTATTAACAGGAGCTTCAAGGGCGTTTTCGTTTTCTTGGCTCTCTTCTCTGATTCCTGAAATTTCATACTGAGGGAAATACTCGTTTAATTTGGTTACAACCTCCTGCATCTCAAACTTATTAAGTTCCCAATTGATATCATGTAGAAACTTGATTAGCTCATGACTGTGATGTATTGAAACCTCTAGATTATTGCTAGATTTTGTTAAATTATTTTCATATTCAAGAATCTGGTCCAAAAGTTCTTTCCAGGGTTTTCCTGTAATATCTTTACCGTTTGTTTTAAAGTTAATGTTTTCTTGGGACCAATCAAATAAGAAGACTTTTAGTTCAGAGTCATCTTTTAAATATCGTTCTG
Organism: uncultured Pseudomonadota bacterium; assembly: GCA_964453985.1. GTDB lineage: Bacteria > Babelota > Babeliae > Babelales > UASB340 > CAYVQB01. The sequence goes on along the minus strand of CAYVQB010000011.1, from coordinate 5,776 downwards.
TTTTTCCTACCTTAATTTTATATAATGGTGGTTGAGCGATATATAAGTAACCGTTTTCGATTAATGACACCATGTGTCTGAAAAAGAAGGTTAAAAGTAGGATTCGAATATGTGATCCATCAACGTCCGCATCAGTCATTATAACGACTTTATGGTAACGTACTTTTTCGGAATTAAATTCTTGATTACCAACGCCTGCACCAATCGCAGTGATAAGATCTTTTATTTCATTGTTTGATAGCATCTTATCTAAACGAGCTTTTTCTACGTTTATAATTTTACCACGAAGAGGCAATATTGCCTGGGTAAAGCGGTCACGAGCTTGTTTTGCTGAGCCTCCTGCAGAATCGCCCTCTACGATGTATAATTCACATTTTGATGGTTCTGCATTAGAGCAGTCGGCGAGTTTTCCTGGGAGAACAGAGCTTTCAAGGACTGTTTTTCTTCTTGTTAACTCACGCGCTTTTTTAGCCGCATTTCTTGCTTGTTGGGCAACCAAGGCTTTTTGTAAAATCTTTTTTGCGATAGCAGGATTTTCTTCAAAGAAGGTATCAAAAAAGGAATAGAGCCAAGAATCAACTATTCCTTTGACGTCACTGTTTCCAAGTTTAGTTTTTGTTTGTCCTTCAAACTGAGGTTCGGGAACTTTGATGCTTAGTACTGCTACTAGGCCTTCTCGTACGTCATCGCTAGATAAAGATAGACCATCTTTTAAGATATTTAATTTTTGTGCGTAGCGATTGCAAATTTTAGTTAAAGCGGACCTGAAGCCGGCTTCATGTGTTCCGCCCTCCATGGTGCGAATATTATTTACAAAGCTGAATACCTGTTCGGAGTAGCCGTCATTATATTGGCAGGCAAAATCAACAACATAAACTTCGTCATCTTTACTGAATTCTATTATTTCGGGAAAGATAGGAGTTTTTTTTTCGTTGATGTGTTTTACAAAAGAAGCTATGCCGCCTTCATAATAAAATGAAAGTTCTTCTTCACTTCTCTCGTCTGTTATATCTATCTTTAACCCTTTGTTTAAAAAGGATAACTCTCTGAATCTTGTAGCAAGGGTATCGAACTTAAATTCGGTTTCTTCGAAAATTTTGTCATCAGGATAAAATCTTATGTAGGTTCCTTGTTTATCTGTTGGACCAATTTCCTGTAAGGGTCCCTCTGGAATTCCACCGTTTTTATAAAATTGTTGGTACTCTCTGCCGTTTTTATAAACTTTTATTTCTAATTTACTTGATAGGGCGTTTACAACAGAAACACCAACACCATGAAGTCCGCCTGAGTATTTGTAAGAATCTTTTTCAAATTTTCCCCCTGCGTGAAGTTTTGTTAAAACCACTTGAGCCGCGGAAACCTTTTCTGTTGGATGTATGTCAACAGGTATTCCTCGTCCGTTATCTTTAACGGAGCAAGAATTATCCAGGTGGAGAATTATTTTTATTTCGTTACAATGTCCACCAAGAGCTTCGTCTACAGAGTTATCTACAACTTCATAAGCCAGGTGGTGCAGTCCTGCGATGTTTGTAGATCCGATATACATAGCTGGACGTTTTCTTACCGCCGTAAGCCCTTCAAGAACTTTAATTGATTTGGCACCATATTCTTCTTTGCCAGTGCCTTTGTTTTTTTTAGTTGGGTTATCTATTTTTTCGTTCATTGAATTCCCCTAGAATAAAATTCGGTATTAAGTATGCTACATTGTAATTATGCTTATTATTATACACAAAAAGTGTTTTTTTAGAACCTTGTATCTTATTAATATTTTGTATAATATTTTGTAATATTAAATTTAAAAAAAGAAAGAGTTTGGAAAATGGATACCCAAAAAGACTGTTTTTACATGCAAAAGGCTTTAAGTCAGGCACACGTTGCTTTAAGTAAGGGAGAGGTGCCTGTTGGTGCCATAGTTGTAAATAAAGATGGTAAAATTTTGGGTAGAGGTTATAACAAAATAGAAGCATCGGGATGCCAATCCGCTCATGCAGAGGTCATAGCTATAAAAAAAGCATGTAAGGTGCTTGGGGATTGGAGACTTGATGATTGTTGGTTATATGTTACATTGGAGCCGTGCCTTATGTGCTTTGGATTGATTCAGCTAAGTCGGCTCAAAGGAATAGTCTTTGGAGCATGCTGTAAGGAATTTGGCTTTGGTTATGGGCAAGAATCTTGCTCATACAAATTATACAAAAAAGACTTAGTAATCAGAAAAGGTTTGAAAGAGCAAGAGAGTATTGATATTCTTAAAAAGTTTTTTAAGAAGCTTAGGATGAAAAGGAAGGTGAAGGGTGAAGCAGAGAAAAAGTTTTTTGGAGAAGGTAAAGGATAAGCTGTTAGAAAGACGAGCTCAAATGATGAAGGAGCTTTCTAGTAGTTCTAGCGAAAAAGTTTCTGATGGGCAAGTTCAAGATAGTGGTGACGAAGCTTTGTCGCTATCTATGGAGAAGCTTAAGACTTCTTTAGAACAAACAGAAATAGATGAATTAAAGTCTATTGACGATGCTTTAAGCAGATTGAAAAAGGATGAATATGGCTTTTGTATAGATTGTGGTAATACAATCTCAGATAGGCGATTGGATAATTCTCCTTATGCTGCAAGATGTATTGTTTGCCAAGAAGAATTTGAAAAATAAGTAGGCTGAATAAGTTTGTCTTTTTGCCGGTGTAGCTCAGTGGTAGAGCAATTGATTCGTAATCAGTAGGCCGTCGGTTCAAATCCGGTCACCGGCTCCATATAACCTGTATTTTGGGGTTTTTTTGACATCTTTGTTTTGATTTTGTACTATTTATTTTTGAGTATTGTAAATTGTTATTTGTTAAGCGTGTTGAGTCGTTCGTAAAGTTCGATGGGCTCGCCACTGACTGGAAATCTATTTTACGTAAAGAAATTATGGAAAAAGCAAAAACTTCAATAAATAATCATGGTGTTGGTCGTCGTAAGTCTTCTGTTGCAAGAGTCTGGCTAAAAAAAGGTACAGGCGCGGTTACTGTTAACGGAAGAGATTATGATAAATACTTTGATACCAAGGCTACCAGAGATATGGTAATTCTTCCTTTTAAGGCTGCAGGATTAGCAAAAGAATTTGATGTTCAAGCTAATGTTTGTGGTGGTGGAAATGTTGGTCAAGCCGGCGCTGTTAAATTAGGGATTAGCAGAGCTTTATTGAGCCTTGATGAGACATTGAGACCTTCACTAAAGAAACATGGCCTTCTAACTGTAGATTCAAGATTAAAAGAACGTAAGAAATACGGACAAAAAGGCGCTAGACGTAAGTTCCAGTTCGTTAAACGTTAATCTTCTATTTATTATTAGTTATTACTTTTATTCACAAGAGAGTAGTATAAAGGGTATGTCCTAATGTGTGGAATTGTAGCATATATTGGGAAGGGGCACTGTAAAGACTTTATTTTAGAGGGACTTAGCAGGCTAGAATATCGAGGGTATGATTCTGCTGGTTTTGCTTGTATTAACGGTAGACATAAGCATCTAAGCTTTTCAAAGACTGTTGGTAGTGTGGAATCTTTAAAGGATGCTGTCAATAAAGGTCAAATTGATGGGTTTATAGGAATTGGTCATACTCGTTGGGCAACTCATGGCATTGCTAATGAGAGTAATGCTCATCCCCATTTTAACTGTAGCAAATCTATTGCTTTAGTTCACAATGGAATCATTGAAAGTCATAGAGAGATAAGAGAAAAGCTTATAGCTTCAGGTCATGATTTTTATTCTTCGACGGATACTGAGGTAATAGCTCATTTATTTGGTAATTTATTAAAATTTCATACAAGCCCTAAGTCGGCTGCAGTTGATCTTGTAAGACAGATAAAAGGCGCTTATGCCTTTGTCTTCTTGATGGAAGATTATCCTGATCAGTTGTTAGTGGTTCGTAGGCGTTCTCCGTTGGTTATTGGAGTTGGGCAAGAAGAGGTCTTTGTTGCTTCGGATTTATTGGCTTTTTGGGATAAGACCAGTAAGGTCTTTTTTATTCCTGATAATAGCTTTGCAATTGTTACCAAAGATTCTATAGAAGCTTATGATTTTTCTGGCAACTCTATACCTGTAGAAACCCAAAATGTAGATTTTAAGTTCGATGATGTTGGTAAACAGGGCTTTGAGCATTACATGCTAAAAGAAATTTATGAACAGAAGCGAGCTATTGATGATACAATTACTTTCTGTAAGATGATTGGTAGTACTAATGATATTTCATCTCATGAATCTGAGGGCGAAACAACGTATCAGACAACGCTTGAATATCATGATAGTATTTGGCAGCAGTTGGGGCTAACCTTAGAACAATTAGAGAATTTACAACAGATTAATCTAATTGCTGCAGGAACATCTTGGCATGCTTGCAGAATAGTACAGTTTTTCATTGAAACTATTTGTAAAATACCTGTCCATGTATTCTTGGCTTCAGAGTTTCGGTATATGCCTTTTTTTCCAAGGCCTGACACAGTATTTATATTTATTTCTCAGTCGGGAGAAACCGCAGATACTTTGGAAGCTTTAAGATTGGTTAATTCTCATGATATTCCAACTATTGCTATAACAAATGTTGTTTCAAGTACTATGGTCAGAGAGGCCGGAGGCTTTTTGCCTATGCAGGCTGGTCCAGAGATTTCTGTTGCTTCAACTAAAGCTTTTTCTAATCAATTAGCTATTCTTTATTGGTTGTCACATAGAATTGCCCTTACAAAGGGGCTTCTTTCTGTTGAAGATATGAAAACAGCAGAAGAGGATCTTTTTGTTGCAGCTGAAGTTTTAGAAACAACTATTGAAAGCTATAAATGGGAGATTTCTCAAGGCTTGGCTAAAAAATATTCTAAGTTTGAACGATTTATATTTTTAGGTCGTCATATCAGTTATCCGTTTGCAATGGAAGCTGCTCTAAAACTAAAAGAGATTTCTTATGTGTTTGCGCAATGTTATCCTGCTGGCGAACTTAAGCATGGACCTATTGCTTTAATAGATCAAAGAACTCCTGTGATACTGTTTTCAGTTTTGGATGATCTTGTTTATCAAAAGCTTGTTGCAAATGCCCAAGAAGTAAAGGCTAGGAACGGGCATCTGGTTGCTTTTGCGTTTGAGGGCCAAGATGAATTGATTAGTCTTTCAGATTATTGTTTTATTATTCCTAAGGTCAAACCGTTGCTTGCTCCATTGGCAATGACTGGTTTGATGCAGTTCTTTATTTATCAGATTACCAAAGAGTTGGGCTGTCCTATAGATAGGCCAAGAAATCTTGCAAAGTCTGTTACTGTAGAATAAAAAATATAAAGCCCTGGTATTAATTCACCAGGGCTTTTATTCTTCGAATGTATTTCTAAGTTTTTACAACACATAAAAAAGTATTGCAAGAAAGTGGCAAGCACTGCCACCCATAACAAAGAAGTGCCATATTGTATGAAAGAATGGCTTCTTTTCTAATGCGTAAAATATAACACCAAGAGAATAGAATAATCCGCCAGCAAGAACCCATAAAAAACCTGTAAGAGTGATTGCAATTACGAATTGTTTCATGACCAGCATCACTATCCATCCCATTAATAAATACATCAGAGTTGATACGCCGTTGAACCGTCCTGTAAAGAAAATTTTCAGGGTGATTCCTATTGCTGTTAGTGTCCACAGAGTACAGAACACTGCCAAGCCTCCTATGCTGCGTAATGTTACTAAACAAAAGGGCGTGTATGTTCCTGCTATAAGTAAATAAATTGAAGAGTGATCAAAGATTCTTAGTATCTTTTTGGTAGTTTCTTTTTTTGATCC
>CAYVQB010000010.1:18677-32362 GCA_964453985.1 uncultured Pseudomonadota bacterium | reverse complement strand
TTGTATAAATATTGTAAAGATTGCAAAGTTAAGCGACCTTTGTATACGAGATAGCTACTTCAAATGCTTTTGAAATAAATCCTTTAATATTTTAGGATTAGCTTTACCTTGTGTTAATTTCATAGCCTGGCCAATAAAGAATCCAAACAAACGTTCATTGCCTGAAAGATAAGCTTTTACTTGATTGGTGTTGTTCTGAACAATTTGTAAAACAATTTTTTCAAGTTCGTCTGATGATCCGATTTGTGCAAGATTTTTATCTTTAATAATTGCTACAGGAGATTTACCTGTTTGTGCCATTTCTAAAAAGATATCTTGAGCAACTTTATTGTTGATTGTGTCTTTATCTAGTTCTGAGACCAGTTCTGCCAAAAGCTTAGCTTTAATTAAAGATTCTTCTAGGCTTATCTTGTTTTCTTTTAAGTATCCAAGAACGTTTCTTAATATCCAGTTGCAAACAAGTTTAGGATTATTGCAATTTTTTACAGTTTCTTCAAAGAAGTTTGAGAGTTTAACATCTGTTACAAGAATATCAGCTTCATAGCTTGAAAGATTATGATCTTTTTGAAAGCGTATTAATTTTTCATGAGCTAATTCAGGAATATTTTTTTTGATTTTATCTAACCATTCTTGGTCAACAACTATTAAAGGCAAATCAGGTTCAATCAAGTATCTATAGTCTTCTGCTTCTTCTTTAGATCGCATATAAACAGTTTTGTGATTTTTAGTATCCCATAATCTTGTTTCTTGATTAACTTTTTGCCCAGATTCTATAAGTTCGATTTGGCGTTCGGTTTCATGATCTATAGCCTGAGTTATAAACTTAAATGAATTTATATTTTTTAATTCAACTTTGGTACCAAGTTTTGTGGCTTCTTTTTTCTTTACAGAGATATTAACGTCGCCACGGAATGAACCTTCTTCCATGTTAGCATCACTGATACCAAGATATTCTACTAATCTTTTTAATTGAATAAGATATGTTTTTGTTTCTTGAGCACTAGACATATCGGGATAGGTGACGATTTCAAGCAGCGGTGTTCCGGCTCTGTTTAAGTCTACAAAACTTTCTCTGTCTGCTGCGTGCAAGTTTTTGCCAGCATCTTCTTCCATATGCATTCTGGTTAGTCTAATTTTTTTACTGCCACCATCTGGTAAATTTATTTCTAAATAACCTTCTGTACATATTGGTAAATTATCTTGAGTTATCTGAAAGTTTTTTGGAAGATCTGGATAGGCATAATGTTTTCTTGCAAACCTAGAGACTTCTGTTATTTTACTGTTTGTTGCAAGGCCTACCATTAAAGCAAAGTCGACAACTTTTTTGTTGAGTACGGGTAAGCTGCCTGGGTGGCCGGCACATATAGGACAAATATTCTGATTAGGTTTGTCTCCAAATTGGTTAGGACAGGAACAAAATATTTTTGATTTTGTCTTTAATTGAACATGTATTTCCATGCCTATGCAAACTTGGTAATCAGGATATTTATCTAAAATATTTTTAACTTCTTGTGCCATAATTTGTCCTCGTGTCTTATATTGACGTAAATTTTTATTTTACTTTTTCAATCTTAAATTGAGCAAGCTGTAATTTTTCATTGCTTTCTAAGACAACTTTGCATCCGAGTTGTTTCTCTAGACTCAGTATTGATTGATATTCATTATTGATAAGATATTTAAAAACAGGTCCAGAGACAAGCAAAATTATTGACCCTTTAAGATGCTGTCTTAAGACTTCATTTTTGAAATCTCTCAAAACTTCAAAGCTTATTGTTGAAACGGATTTTATAAATCCGTATGAACTACATGTTGGGCATACATTTGTAAGTTGTTGTACTAGGGTTTTGCCTGAACGCTTTCTTGTCATTTGGACTAATCCAAATTCAGAGATTTTTAATGTTACTGATTGATACTTATCTTTTTCTCTTAAAGTTTTCTCCAAAAACCTTGAAAGCTTTAGCCTGTTGCCCTGGCTTGCCATATCAATAAAATCTATAACAATAAGACCGCCTATATTACGTAATCTTAATTGTCGAGCTACTTCTCCCGCAGCCTCTAGATTAGTTTTTAAGATGGTATCTTCCAGATTGTCTTTTCCGGTGTATTTACCAGTGTTAACATCAACAACAGTCATGGCTTCGGTTGTTTCTATAATTAAAGATCCACCCGATTTAAGAGCTACCTTCTTATCTAAGGCTTTATCTATTTGTTTATTTATATCGAACTTTTCAAAAAGTTCTGGTGGTCCTTGATAATATTTAATTTTATCTGCTTGTTCAGGGGTGAAGCCTTTTACAAACTTGTATAATAGGGACTGTTCTTTTGGATCATCCACTATAACCATTTCAACATCTTCGTCTAGATGGTCACGAACCGCTCTTAAAGCAAAAGGAACATCTTCATGTATTTTATCGCCGGCCTTTGATCTTTTAAACTTCTTTTGAATAGAGTTCCAAGTGGATATTAAGAAAGAAAGATCTTTTTTAATATCTTTTTCACTTCTATTTTCAGAGGTTGTTCTGATGATGGCACCCATATCTTTGGGTAAATTTTTTAATAAGATTTCCTTTAATCTTATTCTCTCTTCTCTTTTTTCTATTTTTTTTGAGATGCCTATTTGGGGAATGTTAGGCATTAGTACCACAAATTTTCCAGGTAGCGTGAAACAAGTTGTAAGCTTCGCGCCCTTTTCATACACTGGTTCTTTTATAGCTTGTACTAGGATATCTTGTCCCGCATTGAATATTTTTTCAATACTTATGGCATTTTTGATTTTTCTTTGTAGACCTGCTTGCTCTGTTGTATCATCAACCTGCAAAAATTCTGCTGTTTTTTCTGTAGCAAGAGCTCGGTCTATTTCTGAAATATGCAAAAAACCTGCCTTTTTTTGACCTATGTCAACAAAGGTGGTTTGAATGCCCGGTAGTACTTTTGCTACACGGCCTTTAAAAAAGCACTTTTCCAAATCTTGTTTGGTATGTGTATCAAAATAGATATCTACTAAGTTATTGTTCTCCAGTATGGCAATTCTTGTTTGCCAGCTGTTTTTGTTTATTAAAATTTTTTTCAAAATATACTCCAATCTAAATATTACTACTATGATTATAAACAATCTTAGTAATAATGAGTAGGAAATTTAAAGAAAATGTGTTAAAGTCTGTGATCAGTACGGTTTTCATGTTTATTTATTTCTAATAGAAGGATTTTTTTGTGAATATTCAAAAGAATTTACCATTATATGTTTTAGGTGTTGGGTTAGTCTTGTTGACCTCTGGTTGTGGCAAGAAAAAAGAGGTTGTTGCGACTTCTAATAAAACTTTAGCTCAATCACATATTCCTGTGTTGCAAGAAGAGGTTGAGTCTTTTTTTGTTAATGATGACAGTAATATTTCTGAATTTGCTTTCGTTGATGAAGCCTCTGATGGTAAAGAAGATTTAAAAGATCTTTATGCTTTTGGTGATGAGAAGGATTCTGGAACTTTAGTTGCTGCTAATGAAGATGATAAAGATGAATCTTTTGTTTCATGGCAGGATTATGATAATGATGCTCAAGATGTTCAGTTTAAGACAGTTCTTTTTGATTTAAATAAGAATGAAGTTAGAGCTGATCAAAAAGAAGCTTTGAAAGAAGATATTGCTCTTGCTAAAGATGCAGTAAAAGAAGGTAAATCTATTGCCGTTCATGGACACACATGTGAATTAGGTGCTCCAAGTTTTAATTTGCCTCTTTCTGAGAGACGTGCACAGGTTATCAAGAAGGAAATGGTAAAGAGTGGTATTCCTGAAGATAAAATAAAGACTGTTGGTTGTGGAAAAGAGATTCCTGCTTCTTTTGTTGATAAAGAAGGCAAGACTAAAGATCAATATGTTGCTGAATTATCAGTTAACCGTAGAAGCGAAATTTCAATCGCTGCTTAATTGTTAATTAGATTTCGTTAAAAAAATAAGGGCGCTATTTTTATAGCGCCCTTATTTTTTAATGTTAAATTCGATTTATTTAATGGCTTTAATCATGGCGACGTATTGAGTAATGGGATCTACTATTATTTGATTAAAATCAGTTGGAATATCATCTTGGCCGGCAGTACTATGTATAGCTATGAAGGGTATACGTGTTGGAAGTGTTACGGGTATTGTTTGATTAGGACCTATTTCTCCTATTACATCCTCGAATGTAAACTGTATAATTTCTTCGGAGTTGTTTGTTATTGTAACCAGACGCGTTTCTACTCCTTGTTCTTGCAAGTGTTGTGCATATTCTTCCATTGCTGTTAAATTAAAAAATGCTCCTGCTGTAAGTAAGAGCGATAAGCTTAATAATATTTTCTTTTTCATAATATTTCCTCTATTTTTTATATTAAAATTCTTCAAAGTCTACGTCTAACGTTGGAACTATGTTTATATATTCTGTTGCATCGTGACCTGTATCTTTTGATGCTGTAGTTATTAATTCTCCGCTTTTTATTTCTTTTATAATGTATCGACCGGGTTGTAGCTTTTCTCTTTCTGTATTGTCAATGAGGTCGATAGGTGGATATTCCGAACCTTGTAATATTATTGAAACAGATGATTCATCATTGTTTAGTGAGTCTGTGCTGACGCCAAGTTGGGATTTACCTTCGATTTCTAGCCATTTCAGTTTTATAAGTACATACATTATTTTGTCTGTATTATTTACGATAACAGTCAAAGGGATTCTTCTGGTAGCATAGGTTTCTCCTGTAGGCTCGCGTTCTTCCATGCCAAAGGCGCTGGTTGATAATATTGTTGCTAAAAATAAAATTAATAATTTTTTCATGATAAACCTTTAATTTTGTTTTCTTAAATTTATATAGGACGGCTCAAAAGCATGTTTCTTCCTGTAGGATCAGTAATATTTATTACGTAATAATATTTTATAGTATCTTCGGGTCCAAAACCGTAGTCATCTTGCTCTAATCTAGTTTCTGTTCGTATGCTATTTATTGTGTAATCGCCTTCTGAGATTATTTCATCAAAAATAAAGCTTCGACTTCCGAATTCTATTGCGGTCAGTATATTAGGAGTATTAACTGGTAAGCTTGCTCCTATTGGTACACTATCTCGTCCTGCTACTTGTAAGTTAAGATTCTGACCTGAGTTATTGTGAAATGTTGTTGTTGATGTTGCTGGTAAAGCTATATCTTCCTCTATCACATCTCTAGCAAAAACAATTCCAGTTACCAATAAGCCTGCTAAAAACAAATAATTAAGTTTTTTCATGATAACCTTTTGATTATAAAAAAGGCGCAATTTTCATCGCGCCTTTAATTTTAGTTTATCTATTCAAATAATCTATTTTGTCTAAATCTGCATTTACTATTAAGTTTTCGTCTGGATTAAGAACGTCTAATTTTACATAAGGTGTATTGTGTTCTGTGTGTGTTGATATATTCGTTATACGGAATTTTCCATTTCTGATTAAAGCTGTATCGAAATAAAAACTTCGGGGTTTTACATTAATGTGAACTTCGGAGACGTTTCTTAGGTAATCTGTGTTGAATGATCGTTTGCTATTGGCAGGGATAATAAATTTAGGGAATGGGAAAACTGGGTTTAGGTGATCAGGCACAATATATATTTCTATTTCTTTGGAAAGCTCATTTTTAAAGGTTGTTGTTGTTCTTGGGGGTCTTGACGCGCTAGCGATTCCTGTTGCCAATAAGCCAGCTAAAAATAAATAATTAAGTTTTTTCATGAAAAACTCCTATTAAAACGGTTAATAAAATGATTTAAAAATATAAACAATTTATATTAGAAATATTATACCAAATATGAAATTATATATCAAATGGGCGTAAAAACCCTTATTTTTCTATTAAAAAATTAATTTAGGGAAATGGAATATAGGCTTTTTAGACCTAAAAGGCAAGTTTTAGTTTATTTGTCTGGATTTACCTTATTCGCAACATTAGTCTATTAAGAGTAGGCGAATTTTCTTCTTTGAATAACTTATTCATCCAAGTTTCTATGACTTTTATTAATTTTACTTTGTTTTCTTTATTTTTAAGCTCTTGTTTAGCTTTTTTATATATAGGTGTGACTTTTTCGAAATCTGTGAAGTTTTCTATATTCTTTACGAAGCTTCGTATAATTTGATCGTCATGATCTTGTTCTGTTTCCGTTAAATATATTTTTGAATTAGCAAAAAACAAAATAAAAGTAATAAGAAATAGTTTATATAAAGTTTTCATTATGTCTCCTAAATAAGTTTTTGTTTAATTTTTAATTGACGATATCAAGGGGGAATAAGAATATAAAGTTTTTTATAAAACGTAAAGATATTTTGTTTTAATTGAGCCGCCCTTCCAGGGCTCAGAGTCTTATGGTTTTACTTATACCCACAGCTTCAGTGAAGCACTTACGCAATGGGCTAACGTTAGGCGCCCTTGCAGGGCTTGGTGCTTTTTTCGTTATAGTCTGCGTAAGCAGGCGAATCTTGGGTAGCACAGAGCGTATTTATCTCGCCGAAGCCTTGGCGAAGGCTGGATGGCGCTGCAAGTGCGTGCTCCTGTACTTTGTTAAGCTTATGGTGTTGGAATAATATAAATCTTACTATTAAAGGCGTCTAGATTAATTTTATTAATCAACTCGTGAACATTCTTAAAAGATTTAGCTTTTAGATATATCAAGCGAGATTCTGTTTTTTGGATTCTATGAACAACCGGTTTTGATGGGCCAAGAATTCTAATATCCAAATTATATTTATTATTAATTAGTTCTAAATTTTGGTGAAGATCATAAGCATCTTGTTCTATCCTATAAGAGTCTGTATTTTTGAGTTCAATCTGTACCAAACGAATAAATGGAGGGTACTTTACCATTTCTCTTAGTTCAAGCTCTTGCTTGCAAAACTTAAGATAGTCAGGCTCATGAAGATATTTAAAAATATCATGATCCTGCATAGTTTGAACTATAACACAACTTTTTTTTTCTCCTCGCCCGGCACGGCCTGCAACTTGAATTAATTGCTGTAAAGTTGTTTCGCTTGCGTTAAAAACAGGGAAATGCAAATTCAAGTCTGCCCATAATATTCCAACAAGTGTAACATTAGGAAAGTGATAACCCTTTGTTATGACCTGTGTGCCAATCAGGATATCTATTTTGCCTTCATCAAAGTTCTGTACAGTTTCTTGCCAAGATCTTTTTTTGCTTGTTGAATCTAAATCTGCACGCTCTACCAATGCTTGTGGGAAAAGGTTTTTTATAATGTTTACAGCCTGTTGCGTGCCTATACCTTTTTTAAGTAATTCTTTATTACCGGCTTTGCATTCAGGACAACTGCTAGGTAGGTCTTGTTTATAGTCACAGTAGTGACAATGCAATTTAATGTTATCGTTATTTGAGTGTACGGTTAAACTTACGGAGCAATCTGGGCATTGGAAGATAAAACCACATTTTTTACATTGAACAAAAAAGCTATACCCTCTTCTGTTTAGATAAATTATGATTTGTTCTTTTTTTTCTAATCTATCTAATATTGCATCATGTAGCTCTTGGCTTATCCAGAAGCTAGGCCTTCGTTTTTTCACTTTTTGATTTAATAAAACAGTTTGAATTTCAGGTAAACGTCCAGAGAATCTTTTTTTTAGTTGAAAATATTTCCAAGAATTTTTTTTACAGCTGTATAAAGAGTTTATGCTTGGTGTTGCAGAGCCCAATATAATTGGAATATTGTAATGCTGTGCTCTCCATATAGCTACCTCTTTACTATTTATTTTTGGATGTTTCTTTTCTTGAAAGTTTTGTTCATGTTCTTCGTCAATAATAATCAATCCAAGATTTGCAATTGGCAGCAGTATAGGTAAGTGTACACCGATTATTAGTGTGGGCTGGTTGCTTATTAGCCTTTGCCATAATTCTTCTTTTTCAGATGGTCTGCTTGCAGAGTGAAAACTTATTATTTTTATATTTTCAGGTAATTGTTTTTCTAATAAATATTGAAACTGTAAACTCAGGCTGACTTCTGGAAGCAATAATATAACTGATTTGTTTTTTTCTATGCTTTGTATAATTAGATTTTTATAAACTTCTGTTTTACCTGAACCTGTTACGCCATGAATTAGCGTTGGTTTATATGTTGGTTCTTTGATAAATTCTTGTACATAGTTTACTACTTCTTGTTGTTCTTGGGTTAGGATGGGCGTTTTATTTTCGCTCGGTAAAGCCTTTTTTTTATTACTTTGATCGAACGGTTTAATCCTAGGTTTTTTTAATAAAAAACTGTTAATCCTACGATAAAAATGCAGAGTTGGCATAAAGTAAAATTTTGCGATCTTTTCCAAAAAGCTTCTATAGTTAGTATCATCTGGAAAGTCGTGTACGTTTACAAAATCTTTTATGTCAAAATTTACACTCTCAGGTAATCTGTTATAAATTCTTAGAACTAATGCTGGCTTGAATTGATTTTTTATTGGAACATTTAAGATTTTTCCAATTTCTATGTTTACAGTATTGCTTTCTGGGATGCGATAAAAAAGAGGTTTACCAAAACCTTTTATGAGTCTAACTAGTACGTACATATTGTATTGCTTGTTAATAATTTTTGTAGGCGTCTTTGGATGGTAAAACGGGTGGGTGTACTTTTATGAAAATTTTACTAAATGGGAGTGGTATCTGAAATTTGTCCCAGCTTTTATCAAAACTCATTGCCCATTTGGCTTTGCAGTCAACAAATACGAGAGGTAAGTTTGATTTTGATGCAAAATAGATTACTCCTCTTTGAAGTTGGAATGCTGGGCCTCGTGATCCATCTCCAACTATGCATAACCTTTTATTTGTATCAAGTACGTCTAATGCTTGTCTGACTATTTTTACAGAACGTTTATAAGCTGAACCATAAAGAACCTTAAAGCCTAACTTCTCTGCGATAAATCCTATGATTTTACCATCACCACTTGGGCTGACAACACAGTGGCCTACCCCTTTTATTTTGTGAAAAAAGAAAGTAGCGGCAATTATATTTTGATGCCAAAAATAAAATACCCCAGAGTTTTTGTGAAAAGGTTGTTCAAAGTTTTGATCGAATTCTATTTCTGGTCTATAAGTTAAAAATAGTAATCTGACATAGAAATAAATTAAATTTTTAATAATATAGTTCAATGTGGTATTGTTTTTTATTTTTTTTACTAAACTCTTAAGAATTCTAGACTTGGGCATATTTTAAACCTTTTTATTTCGGAGTTATAATGCAAAGATTTTTAGTTATATTTTTAGTAGCAACAAGTATAAATTTTGTATCATCTTATGCAAATACAGAAAACAAAGTTAATAATACTGTACATATTACGGAACAATTACCTGAGGATATAAAAAAAAGGGAAGAATTAAAGCAATTATTTTATGAGCCTGATCGTTCTATGGGTAAATCTAAAAAAAAAGTTTTCAACAAATTTATTAGAGAATATGGTGCGCAAGAAATGATAGTCTTAACGAAGGATGGCTTTAGGATATCTGCTTTTTCTTTGAAAAATTCAAAAGCTTGTTGCAATATAATTTTTGTGCCAGGATATTTTCACGATCAAACACCAACAAAAGAATGGGCTGCAAACTTAGCCTTTTTGTTTTCTCATAGTGACGATAAGGATTCAAAAACTTTTAATACTTATTCTTTTGATTGGCGAAGTTTTGGTTCTAGTGATGGTAAGAATGGTAAATGGTTACCTGGAGACTTTGGTTTGAATGCTTATCCAGATATTCAGGCTGTTGTAGATCATGTTAAAAAGGATAACGATAAACCTATAGTGCTTATGGGTTTTTGTGCTGGAGCAGCAATGGCGATGTACGCAACCTTACAGGCCCAACAAAATGGTGATACAGTTGTGGACGCTTTAATTTTAGACAGTATTTTTGAAGAATTTAAAAATCAATTCGATCGTGCAATTTTAGCAGAAGACCGATGGTATAGGAAAATATTGATAAAACTTCTAGCATCATTGGCTCCTACCTATCTTAATTTTATATTGAATGGATCATTGTTTGACTTACGACCTGTCGAGATGATAAAACAAATAAACATGCCTTGTCTGTTTTTACATTACACAAAAGACCCATTTGCTACCCTAAGCGAAGCGAAAAAGGTTGTAGAGAGTGCAAAATCAGAAACCTTCACAATTACCTCTGATATTGGAAGACATGCAAGAACTTTAACTTATGTGCCATGCCAGTGTAGGAAGGCGATTTGCGACAATCTTAAGCAGTTAAATATTATTAAAGATTAGAGTTTTTTTTACTGTATATTTTATGAATTTCAAAAAATATTATGGCTTTTGCTTAATTATATTTGACAAATGGGGTATTTTATTGGCTATAATTAAATTAGAAAATGAGAAGAGAGTTTTAGTTTAGTGTGTTGTGCTCTTTACGTGAGTAAGTAAAAAAAGGAGAAAGACCATGGCTATAAAGAAAAAGGTAGTTAAGAAGGCTGCCCCAAAAAAAGTAGCTAAGAAAAAGGCTGCCCCAAAGAAGGTAGTTAAAAAAGCTACACCAAAGAAGGTAGTTAAGAAAGCTGCTCCAAAGAAAAAAGTAGCTAAGAAAAAAGCTGCCCCAAAGAAAAAGGCTACAGTTAAGAAGGTAGCTAAGAAAAAAGCTGCCCCAAAAAAAGTAGCTAAGAAAAAAGCTGCTCCAAAGAAAAAGGCTACAGCTAAGAAGGTAGCTAAGAAAAAAGCTGCTCCAAAGAAAAAAGTAGTTAAGAAAGTAGCTAAAAAAAAGGTAGCTAAGAAAAAGGTAGCTAAGAAAAAGGTAGCTAAGAAAAAGGTAGCTAAAAAGAAAGTAGCTAAAAAGAAAGTAGCTAAAAAAAAGGTAGCTAAAAAAAAGGTAGCTAAAAAAAAGGTAGCTAAAAAAAAAGTAGCAAAAAAGAAAGCAGCTCCAAGAAAAGGAGCAAAAGCAAGAATGAAAGCAGCAAGAAAAAAAGCTTAAAGCTTTTTATAAAATCTTTTTTACCCGGACAAAGATCTTGAGGTTTTTGTTCGGGTTTTCTTTTGATCTAAATTTTAAACTACAGTGACCTGCATATATAATTTCTTACTCATATCAATAATTGAGCCAGGCATGGGTTTTTGATCAACAACTTTACAGTCCTGACAATTATGATCATCTTCTATTTTTTTATCATGGAAAATATCTAATTTTATATTTTCTTTATTACATAATTCTTTTAACTTTAATATTGGAAAATTTTTTAGGCTTGGAACCACATACATCGTCTGATTTCCGCTAGATAAATATGTTATAAGTTTTCCTGATACAAAATGTGATCCCGGATCAGGACTTTGAGCTATGCAGGTATTTATTGGATAGTTACTTTTTAGCCAGAATATCTTTGTATATAATCCCATTTTTGTAGCACTTGTTGTTATGGTTTTTTGATTTTGTCCTATAAAGTCTGGCGTTAACACGGGCTTTGGCTTTTTGGAGATTGTGACAAAAACATGCTGGTTAGTCTTGATTTTTTGATTTGGCCTTGGAAGTTGATCTAGAATGATGCCCTCAGGGAGATCAGGATCTTCTTGTTGGCGTAATAACCTAACGCTGAGACTCTCGGCAGACAAAGCGTTCATACTTGCTTGTAGGCTCTTTCCTATGATGTTTGGAGTATAAAGGTCTTTTTTTTGCAGAAAACAGTGCAAAATATAATAACCAAGAATAAAGCTGAAAAACGGGAAAATCCATAAAAATTTAGATATTTTCACAATTTTTATCCTTTTTAGGGCATACTTGTAAGCCGGATTCTGTATTTTAATCTTTCAATTAAAATGGCAACCATCTATCTTTGCAACATACCCGCAAACGTTAAGAACAGGAAGCTCTGTTTGCTAATTTTGTTTTGCTCCAGGTGGGGTTTTCCCACAAATATATTGCTATATTTGAGCGTGCGCTCTTACCGCACGTTTTCACCCTTACCTAACTTTTTAACGGTTAGGCGGTTTATTTTCTGTGGCACTTTCCGTAGGCTTTCACCTCCCTGACTTGAATAAAAAATTATTCTCGGCAGGCACCTTTCCTGTTTGGAGTCCGGACTTTCCTCTCTTTATTTGCCAATGGCTAGTAAAGAGCGATTGCCCCGTATACCCAAAAAGATAAAAATTTCTACTATTAGATTAATGGATATTTTAAAAAGAGTCGAATTCAATGTGATATTTTGGCTTAAAATCAGGGTTTTTATGATAAATTGATCTAAAATTATGGCTATTACTAGAAATAAAAAATAAAAGATCTTTATTGATTCTGAAATTATTAGCTTATTTAGTATATAGGCTAGGATTATTATTGGGATAATATATACAAGTGATATCCCAAATCTCCCGTTTATAAAACTATCTTGAATTAGTATAAGAAAAATAGAAGCTAATACAGCCTTGTCTTTAAAGTTTTTTGCCTGAAACTGTTTTATAATAAAGTAGCTTAAAAGTGAATATATAAACCATCCATTAAATAGTGAAAAACTTAGGTAGTCTAATATAAAAAAAGATATTGCCCAGAGCATACTCTCTTTCTCTTTTGCTAAAATTATAGATATTGTTGTTAGTATAACTACAAAAAATAACCCCCGCCAGAATTTATCTTATACGGGGGTTATTTATATAAATTATTTTTTATTTATCTAATTGCATTCGAGCATCGTCATCTTCGTCATAATCTTCATCATCGTCATAGTCACTCGCTCTTGGACGAGTTCTTCTTTCTTCGTGATCATTGGCGTGAGCATGCTTGCCTAATTCAGAGCCTTGTTGTTCGTCATCTTCTCTGATTTGAATATGATAATTATTAACTAAGAATTCGCGAATATGTTCATCAAGGATGCTTTCAAAAAATTGCTTAGGAATTGAAACGTTATCTTTTTCTTTTAAAGCTAATAACATGAAAATTAGTTTTTGAAAACTAAACTCGCCATTCATGTATTTTGGGGAAAGTAAGTAAGAAGTGTAAGTGTTCCACAATTTAGCAGCATTTTTTGTTGTGGTAGTTAAGATAGATTTATTATTATGAGAAAAATTTCCGGTAACCCAATGATTATGGCGTAATGTTTTAAGAAGGTTTCCATTGATATCCCATAATTTGGCAAGAAAATCGTTGTTCGAGATGGTTAAGATAAATTTATTATTATAAGAGAAGATTCCGTGTGAGGCACTATCATTATGGGGTAGTATTTTGATTAGATTTCCGTTGATATCCCACAATTTAGCGGTGTGATCAGTTGAGGTAGTTAGTATAAATTTATTATCGTAAGAAAAGGCTCCAGATTCAACCCAATTATCATGGTTTAAAGTTGCAATTAAATTGCCATTGATATCCCATAATTTGGCAGTGTGGTCGTTTGAAGTAGTTAAAATAAATTTACTATTGTAAGAGAAGGTTTGGGATTTAATTATATCATTATGATTTAATGTTGAGATTAAGTTACCGTTGATATCCCATAGGTTAGCAGTAAGATTGGATGAGTTTGTTAATATAAATTTGTTATCATGAGAGAAGGTTCCGGAGGTAGCCCAATGATTATGGCTTAAAGTCGCAATTAAATTGCCATTGATATCCCATAATTTAGCAGAGTGGCCAGTTGAGGTAGTTAGTATAAATTTATTATCATAAGAAAAGATTCCGGATTCAACCTTATTATGGTTTAAGGCTGTAATTAGATTTCCGTTGATATCCCACAATTTAGCGGTGTG
>CAYVQB010000010.1:0-18577 GCA_964453985.1 uncultured Pseudomonadota bacterium | reverse complement strand
TTTCCGTTGATATCCCACAATTTAGCGGTGTGGTCAGTTGAGGTAGTTAGTATAAGTTTATTATCGTAAGAAAAGGCTCCATGGAGAATATGGTTGTCGTGATTTAAAGATTTGATAAGGTTGCCGTGTATATCTAATAATTGGGCGGTCCTACTGCTGAATACATCTGGAATAATCAATATGAGTTTATCATTAAAAGAAAAATATGCTTTTTCCGCCCCGTTCAGTTCTTTTATAGGATAATTCGATATTATTTCTGGATAAAATATTTTATTTTTGTCCATCACGAATTTTGAAATAATATATTGAATATGTTCTGGAATGAAATCTAAATTCTGTTGCAATGCGACATTTAAGTTTGCAGAATCAGTATGCATAATACTGTATTCAATAATATTACGAGCAGCTTGTGTTAATTCGTCAAACATTAAAAAGTGCGCGACTTCATAAATTTTGCATATCTTTATGAAGTTGGGATTGATTTTGCAGGTTTCAGGATCCACCAAGCATTTGCAAGGGGAGTTTTCTTGTAGGTTGTTTTGTAGATTTTCAACAACTTTATCAAAAACGGTTTTGTTTTGACGTAAATTTTGAATAAATTCAGTTTTGCTTTGTTCTTCGATTTTTTCAAGGTTTATCTTTATATTTTTAATAATATTGTCTTGTTCAGTTCGTAGATTATCAAGTTGATTTGAGAGATCCTTTAGTTTTGTTTGTGTAAGTCGCATAACCAATGAATTGTTTATTGCGAGTTCTGATGTGCTTGATGAAGTTTCTTCCCTTATTGACTTTTCGAGGCTGTCTATCTTTTGTTTGTATTGATTTTTTATTTTTTCAATATGTTTGTTTTTTTCTTGTTCCATTAACTGATTTTTAAATTTTTCTAGAGTTAGACCTGTTAATTTCTCGTATTCTTGGCAAGCTTTTTCGAGTAGGAAACTAGTAAGTCTTACGACCTCGGGATCATTGTAAGATAAGTCAAAAGAAGGGGTTTCTTCTGATTTTGTCCAATTAGGGTTTTGTATTTTAGGTGCAATAACTGTACTTAAAAGAGCGGCTTGATCATCAAGCTCAAAACTTGTGTCTTTAGTTTTTATCTCTATAGCATTTACAGTATTAGCAATAAAACTTGTTGCCAATATTGTAGCTAAAATAAGCTTTGTAAAATCTTTTAATAAATGTTTCATAATAACCTCACATTATTTATAATATTTTTACTAACTATCAATTATTATATTATAAATAATAAAAATGGTCAAATAGTAAATATTGGAATTACGTGAAAAAGGGGCTAAAATTGTTGAATTTTGGGGTTAAGGCCTAACTTTTTGCCATATTTTCAACAAAATTCCTGTTAAAAATATTATTAAAAATGGTAGTGAAATACCATAAGTAAACAGATTATTTGAACATAGCCAGATAATGTAGAAACTGCCTAAGATTGCCAAAAGCGGCAAAACTTGTGAAATCATACGATTTTTTGAAATTTTAAATGCTGCAAATGAGCTGCAAAGATATGCAATGCCAATACCAAAGACTGTCATATTTTGTAATGGAACCTGGTTCTTTGTTATAGCCAATAATAAACAGGCAATAAGCCCTTCAATTATAAGAGCGACCCAAGGGATATTATTTTTATTAACTTTTGTTAACAATTTATTTATAGGTAAATGTCTATCTTTAGATATTGCATAAAGATTCCAGCAGTTAGCAGTAAGTGACCCAAATGATCCACTAATAATAGAACCAAAGACAAATGTGTTTAATAATATGGGTAAGATAGAATAATTAGGGAAATTCAGTGATGCTAAACTTGCAACAGGTTCAGTAAAGGTTTTTAGTACTGACCCAAGAGATCCAAATATAGCTAGTTGAAATAATGTGGCAGCAGACGCGACAATAACAAAAGAAAATATTATTGCTCTTTTTATATTTCTTTCTGGGTCTTTAATAAGGTGGCCAATTGAACAGATCATCTCAAAGCTCAAGAAAACAAAAATAGATATAGGCAAGGCTGAAAAGAAGTCTGGGTATGCTGTAATAGGTGTTGCAAAAAAATTGGGTTCAAAAAAATAAAAGCCTACAATTAAAACGAAAAGAAATGGTACAAGCTTAAAGAGTGTGAAAAAGTATTGTATTTTGCTGCCAATTTTAACGCCAATTATATTTATAAAAACTAAGAAAAATATTAACAATATATCTAAAATTATTGTTGGTATACTTTGTAAAAAAATTATATTTCTTTGAAAAAAAGATACGAAGATATGAGCGAGTAGTGCAGCAGAACTTGTTTTTCCTAAAAAATAACTCCATGCACTTATAAACCCTACTGTTGGATTGATATAATTTTTACTATAAACATAAAGGCCTCCGGGTTCCTGACTTTTGGTTGCAAGTTTTGCGATAATTAATACTATGGGTAAAATAATTATCGCGGCCAAAATATAACTTACAAACCCGAAGGGGCCAGCAAATTGTGTTAATGGTTTTGGATTTATAAAAAGGCCTGCGCCAAGAATTATATTTACATTAATTAAGATTGCAGTTAGTAGATTTATCTGATTCTTTGACTTCATCTTTCTCCATCAACCTAGTTTGAAAAATTAAAATTGATATTGCAGCAGGTGTCATGCCTGGTATAAGTTGTGCTTGAGCAATTGTTTTCGGTTTATATTTGTTTAATTTTTGTTGCATCTCTACGCTTAAGCCTGAGACTTTATCAAAAAGTAAGTTTATGGGCAACTTTAAATTTTGATATCTAATTGCTTTTTCTACTTCTTTTTGTTCTTTATCTAAATAACCAGCGTATTTCATCTCAGCATAAATGCATAGCAATACTCTGCTTGAAATACTATTAATATTTATATCTATATTTTTTGATAATAAAATTTTATATAATTGTTCTTTTATTTGTTCTTTTATTTTTTCATCAAATTCTATTGTATGAAATAATTTAAATAGATCTGGATATTTCTTTGTTTGTACCAAGCTTACACTTGTTTCTATTATCTCTTTTTCTTTTAAAAATTCTTGATAAGTTTCATCAGAAATTGTGCCAAGTTTTTTACCATAAGGCATAAGACGCAAGAAAACATTATCTTGTCTTAATAATAATCTTCGTTCTGCACGAGAAGTGAACATTCTATATGGTTCATCAACACCTAAAGTAATAAGGTCATCTATCATTAATCCTATATAGCTTTCTGTACGGCTTAATATAAATGGTTCTTTATTATTGTTTTTTAGGTGTGCATTTATTCCTGCTATAATACCTTGGCCTGCTGCTTCTTCGTATCCTGTTGTACCATTAATTTGGCCAGCGAAAAATAAACCATTTACTGCTTTTGATTCAAGTGTATGGTTAAGATTATTAGGTTGCAAAAAATCATATTCAATAGCATAACCAGGTTGTGTTATTATTGCGTTTTCAAAACCTTTAATACTTTTTATATAATCTTCTTGTATATCCAGAGGCAAAGATGTTGAAATTCCTGCCGGATAAATTTCGGAGAAGTCTCCACCTTCAGGTTCAACAAATACATGATGAGAATTTCTTTGTGGATGTCTTTTTATTTTATCTTCAATTGATGGGCAGTAGCGTGGGCCAATGCCTGATATATGTCCACCATAAAGAGCTGACTTTTCTAGATTGTCATGAATAATTTTGTGGGTGATTTCATTTGTTTGAGTGATGTAACAAGCTATTTTTTCTGTTACATCTACTTTTTTAAACTCAAAAAGATAATCTAGTTTTGTTGCGCTTTGTTTTTCCATTACGTCAAAGTTTACGCTAGATTTTAATAACCTTGGTGGTGTCCCCGTTTTTAATCTTTGTAACTTTGTACCAAGAATTTTTTCTAAAGATTCAGTTAAGCCTGTTACGGCTTGCTCGTCTTTACGTCCTTCTTTTGTTTGTTGGTCACCTATGAAGGTTACGCCATTTAGGAATGTTCCGGAGGTTATTATTATGCTTTTTGTGGTATATTCTTGGCCTTCTTTTGTTTTTACGCCTGTGATTGTTTGCCCTGGGCTATAAATAATATCTGTCACCATACCAGCTTTGATAGTTAAATTTTCAAGTTCAGAAAGTTCATGTTTAGCTTCTTTGCTATAGGCATACTTATCAATCTGTAATCTTAAGCCTTGAACAGCAGGACCTTTTTTTGTATTTAGCATTCTAGCTTGCAGATATGTCTTTGAGCATAGCTTTGGCATAATACCGCCAAGAGCACTTACTTCATAGACAATATGCCCCTTTCCTAGCCCTCCAATAGATGGATTGCAAGGACAAAGTGCTATTTTGTCTGTATCAAGCGTTAATAAAAGAGTTTTGGATCCCATTTTTGCAGCTATGTGAGCAGCTTCTGTTCCAGCATGCCCAGCACCAACTACAATAATATCAAAATTATTTCTCATAGTTTTTTGTAAATTTAGTTTAAAAGTAGTATAAAAATAAGTTTACTCTTATTAATATTTTAATATAAAATATTTTTTATAACAAAGGATTAACGTGTATTGTCTGTTTTTTAGGAGTTTTTTTTAATGTTTTATCATTTAGCACAGGTTTTGCAGGCAAAAGTTAAGTTTTTTAATATATTTCATTATGTCAGTGTGAGGGTTATGGCAGCCCTTCTTTCATCCATTATATTCTCATTTTTGTTTGGAAATTGGTTTATAAAGACCTCCCAGAAGAATTTTAGGTCCAAAGTTAGGGAGTGGACACCTGATACGCACCTTTTAAAGAATGACACGCCTACTATGGGTGGTTTGTTTATTTTGTTTGTATTTCTAATAAATGCTCTATTGTGGTGCGATCTTTCAAGAATACAAATATGGGTATTTTTATTTTGTTTGTTAAGTTTTGGTTTCATTGGGTTTCTTGATGATTATTTAAAGATACATCAAAAGGAGGGTTTATCTGCAAAAACCAAGTTTTTGGCGCAGATACTGTTTGCGTTTCTAACTATGTGCTTTTGGTATTTTGGAGCTAATCCTAATACACACCTGTGTATACCGTTTATGAAAAACTTTTCACCGGAACTTGGCTGGTTTATTATTCCGTGGGGAACTTTTATAATTGTTGGAGCTAGTAACGCTGTAAACTTAACTGATGGTTTAGATGGTCTTGCAGCCGGTCCTTTAATGTTTAATTTCACTACCTTTTCTACAATCGCCTATTTAGCTGGTCATCGGTACTTTGCTCATTATTTATATATACCGTTTGTAAGAAGCGCAGAACTTTCCATTTTGGGTGCTATTTTAGTTGGAGCCTTACTTGGATTTTTATGGTACAACACTTATCCAGCACAAATTTTTATGGGTGATGTTGGTTCTTTGGCTTTAGGTGCCGGACTTGCTTTGACGGCAATTATGACAAGACAAGAATTGTTACTACCAATTGCAGGTGGCATTTTTGTTTTGGAGACTGTCTCTGTTATTATTCAGGTTTTTTCTTATAAGGTTTATGGAAAGCGTATGTTTAAGATGGCCCCCATCCATCATCACTATGAGTTGCTTGGATGGAAGGAGGCCAAGATTACAGTTCGGTTTTGGATTATATCTATAATTTTATCTTTGCTTGCCCTGTTGACGCTTAAGATTAGATAGAAGAATAGGTTTTTAATTGCACCCCTGCACACGCAGGGGGCTAACGCAGTGTCGCTGTACCGCAAGGGTACAGCTTATAGGATTGCTTATAAAAAACGTTATTATAATGTCAGTTGAATTGGTGTAAATTCTTCGTGTAATTCGTCAAAGCTTGTTCCGTATGGTCTACTGGTTCTTGAGTTAGGGTCTGCACCCTCTTCTAGTAACCATTGAATTAGTTGGGGGCTACATAAAGATGCTATATGTAGAACATTGTAGCCATTTATATCATGTGTTAGTAATGGTTTGTTGTGTGCATAAGTTGGATTATTTTTATATTCTTTATTACATCTTTCTCTTAATAATTCTAAATATTTTTGTGCCAAATCTTTAAACCCAAATCTTACAGCCCAATGAAACTGTGTGTCTAAAGAATCAAAATTATATTCGTTTATAGCCCAAGAGTTGTTGTCGCTAGGTAAATTGCACCAGAAAGTGTATTTTTTTACCTGAAAAGTTTTGCCATGTAATTGTGGCAAGATGTTAGTAATAATATTTCTGGATTCTTCTGTGGCTTCAGCAGAAGGGTTTAGTGTATGACTTTCTAATATCACATATAGATTATCTGGATGAAATATTTGGATTTTTGGAGATATTTGATTTGTAATATAGCCAGGCATATTAAGAACAGTTAACTTTCGTTCGTAGTTGATTAGTTCAAAGTTTTCTGGTTTGCCATCAAGTATAGAAGATAGTTTTGCATTGCTTAAAAAAGTTATGCCAAAAATAATTGCTAAAAAATATCTAAATGTTTTCATTGAAATCTTCTTTCTTTAAAATCATGTTTTTTAGTTTGCCAACGTTATCTACATTATTTACCATTAAAAAGCCAATAAGCTTATTATCTTTTATTATAAATTTATGATAAAAATCAGTGTTTGATTTTTCTATTATTTTACAATTATCTGGTGGATTTATAACTGGACCGCATGAAATAAAAGTTGTATCAAATATTTTTGAGCTTGTTGTAATCAAAGCTCCTGGGTAATTTTTACTTTGTCCTGCCATATTACAAGCAGCGGTCATAGCCTGCATTGCAGCATCTGGCCAAGTGCAACTTGGTACATGTTCCCCAGTTAAAATATCTTTTATAACACAGATGTCGCCGCCTGCGTAAATATTTTCTAAATTTGTTTGCATGAATTCGTTTACAAGAATTCTTTTATTTAAAGTTTTTACACCAGCTTCTTGTGCTATTTCTATATTGGTTTTGTTACCGGTTACAAACAATAGCATATCTACGGTTAAACTAGTGTTATCTTCAAATTCAAGAGTAAAAGTTTTTTTATTTCCTTTTATCTTTTGAGATGCTTTTTTAATTTTTTTATTTTTTTCAAAAATTATGCCAGCTTTTGTTATTAAATTTTCTAGAACTTTAGAACCACTTTTATCTATTTGTTTTGGCATAACTTGAGATGCCCGGCTAACAAGATAGGTTTTAATGCCCATACAAGATAATGTATCACTACACTCAAGTCCTGTAAGGCCAGTCCCTATAATTGCAACAGATTTAACTTTGTTTTGTTTTATAAATTCAGAGATTTTATGTATATCACTTAGTTTTTGAAAAGTGAAAATATCAGTTATATTTTCAATGCCCGGAATTTGAGGGACAAAAGGTCTAGTTCCTAAGCCCAAGAAAAGTTTATCATAATCAAATTCTTGTCCTGAATCCGTAATTATATTGTTTTTTTTAGGGTCTATTTTTGTGACTTTAGTTGCAAGTATTAACTTTATATTATTTTTATCAAAGAAGTCTTGTTGCTTAAAGAATATACGTTCTTTTGGTATTGAGCCTAGAAGGTAATCAGCAAGTAAGCATTTGTTATAAGGTAAATTTTTTTGTGATGCTATAACTGTAATTTGTGCTTCTTTATCAAGATCTCTTAGTTTGCCTGCTGCTGCAATACCAGCAGCAGACGCTCCAATTATTATATATTTCTTCATAGAATTTTTAGGTCTTTTAAAGTTTGTAAAACTATATCATGATTTTTACAGACAACACCGTCTATCCCAAGCTTTTTAGCCCCTTCAATGTTTTCTGGCATGTCATCTATAAAAAAAGATTCTTGTGCATTTAGATTATAATCATTTAAAAGAGTGTGATAAATCTTAGGTTCAGGTTTTCTAGATTTTACGTCGCAAGAAAATACTATTCCATCAAATTTATTAAGAAATTGATTATAGTTATGTTGCTTGGAGGAAGCTTTGAGTAGTTCTTCTTCAAAGTTAGAAAGTATATATGTTTTATAGTTGAGTTTTTTTACAGAGTTAAAAATTTCAAGACCATCTTTTATTGGATGTAGATATTTAGGTAATTCTTTGAAGAACTTTTTTACATTATATTTTAGTTCTTCTTCTTTTATTGAATTTATAACTTGGCTAAAGTTTAGAAGGCCTTTTTCTAATTTTATAATTGTTTCAAGCCCTAGTAATTTTACCCAGTTTGTTTCATGGAAATCTTTTTGATCTTTAAAGATATCTTTTACAAATTCTTTTGGGTTCCAATTTACTAGAACTGCGCCCATATCAAAGATTATATTTTTATACTTTTTCATTCTTTTTCCATACCTCTTTTTTGTTGTACTCTATTGGGAATCCAAAGTCTATGTTTATTGTTACTGGTACATTGTCAATTTTACCAGCCCAATATAGTTTGTTTTTACTTACCATTTTAAACTGGTTAAAGTTTAGTTTAAGAGGATCTAAAAACCAATCAAAATTATATTTTTTTCTAGATCTATAAATTGAGATAGGTTCTTCTTTGGAGAAAACTTTTATATCGCATTTCATTGTAAAAGAGTTATCTTTTGCTATGAAATCAATATTAAATTGTTGGGGATAATCTTTTCGTTTTTTAAAAATTGATAGAAATCCCAAGATTTCTTCTGCTCGAAATGTTATTCTATCGTTATTTATTATTTTGAAGTTTGTTTCATTATACTTACTTATATCTATATATTTTATAAAATCTGTTTGGCCGTCCAGCTTTATATTTATATCTAATTCTCGTGGCATTAGATTAGCATATTTTGCACCTTTTAAGTCTGGATAGACTGTTGCTGATATGTTTTGAATAAAGAATAAAATAAAGATAAATAGAAACGTTCTGTTTTTCATGATTCCCCCTTTTTTTAGTTTAGCCCGGAGTTTTTGGCTCCGGGCTATTATATTCCCTAAACAAAATTATAGCTTTATTTAGCTTATAAAAACAATAATCTAGTTTTCTTTTATTTCAAAATCATGAAAAACTTCAAACTGACAGTCTTGTTGCCATGCATCTTTATCAAGTCCTGCTTTTAAGCTCAATTGCTCTAATGTTGTTGGCAAGTCCCAACCTAAAGATTTTGGTACTTGTGGTAAAAATAATGCGCCAGCCCAGCCATTATTTTTGAGTTGTTTTTTTAATATGATTCCGTCTTGCCCTAGTGTTATGTCTTTATAGCTGCTTACTCCTTTTGGTAATGTAAGTACTGATATATCAACTATAATGTCTTTTAATTCACTCTTTTTTACAGGAGCAAAGCGAGAGTCTTTAAATGCTGCTTCCAGGGACATGTCATGTGCTGTTTTTAATAATGGGCTGTTTGTTATAACTCTACCGATACATCCTCTTAGATTGCCGTCTTTTGTGTTAAGTGTTACAAAGGCACCAGAGCTTTTCTGTAGTCCTGAGCCACAAATTGGCCATAGCATATGTTCGGGAATTTTTTTGGCTTCTGGTTCAAATGCATTTTGCATTGTTTGTTTGCAAGATTCAAGGAGTGCCATTTTTTCGTACTGTGTTAATTGTTTATCTTTTTCTATAGAGCTTGTAGGCTGATCTGTAAAGGCCAAGCCCATATAGCTGATACTATTACTTATAGATTTGTCTGGTATATTTGCATATAGTTTTTTGATGTCTATTTCGTTTGATTTATTATTTCTTGCTTGTTCTAGTTGTGCTGATGTGTAATAACAAGATAATTTTGGATTTAAGTTTTTGAACTTATCATCTTGTATTAAGTTTAAAACTACTCTGATTGCATTTTGTCCACAGATTGTAGATCCTGTATCTGATAATGCCTTATTGAAGTCATCAAAAGACTTTTTGTTTATAGCGCTTAGTGCTATTGAATCAATGAATCTTATTGCGTTTAGTGTGTGCTCGTTAAATGGTACATAGTTATAGTTGTTACCATAGTGTGTGAAATCTGAACTCACTACTACTAGAGTTGAATCATCGATAATTTCTTTTAAGCTCTTGCTTATTGTATCGTATTCTTGGCTTTGTAGTCCGCCTATCACTACTGGTACAATTTCAAAATTTTCGATTGATTCTTGCAGGAATGGCAACTGTATTTCTACTGCATGTTCGTTATTATGTATTTCAGGCATTATGTGAAACGAGTTATTTTTTTCAAGTGTATGAATATCTTTTGTATTAACTTTTATTTCACCTAATGCTGTTTGGTAGGTATTGTAGTCTGGGAGTGCTAGGCCTTGGAAGAATTTGCTATGGGTTGGTGATAAGATAACAACTTTTTTAATCTTTTTATTCTTTTGATCATTATTTTTTAATGTTTGGTATACCGATGCGGCACAAAGTCCTGAAAAGTGTGTTCCTGCATGAGGTGCTATCAATATTTTTACACTATTTGGGTCTATGGATGTAGAAAAGTTCTTTTTGGCTAGA
The DNA here is from genome assembly GCA_964453985.1 of uncultured Pseudomonadota bacterium. Lineage (GTDB taxonomy): Bacteria > Babelota > Babeliae > Babelales > UASB340 > CAYVQB01. The sequence continues at coordinate 8,256 of CAYVQB010000010.1, read as the reverse complement.
TCAAAGTATTGGCCTAATTGTGCTTTTAGATTTTCAGCGTTTTGTGGGTACCAATCATTGGATAAATGTGCTTGATGTATCACTTTTGGCTCTTCTGCTTTTTTGCTATTACACCCTGATGATAAAAGTATAAATGTAAATAAGAACGCGCAATTTCTGAAACTATTGTTCATTTTATTCTCCTTTTTTTGTTGAACAATTAAAATAGTTACTATTACTTTCTCTGCAAATTAGTATAGATGGTTTTGGTTTTAGGCCAAGTTTTTTTTGGTGAGCTCCAGTATGTTTTGGGGGAGCATGGGTGTCTAATTAAATAGATCTATTGACTATTTGAATATAAATAGCTTAATATTAAATTGAATAAGGGGTGAAAAGCAATTTATTGAGGGGGATAGGGGTATGAAGATCAAAAAAAGACTAATTCTTACTATTTTTATAACTTTTTCTGTTTTTAACTTAAATGCTAAAAAATTAAATCTTGGCATATTTGATAGCACAACTCTTGCTAATTCAGAAGGTTACAAGTATCGGCCATTCATAGATTTGGCAGAATCTGTAGATTTTAATGTTGATTATAAAGCTATAGCAGATATACAAAATCTAAAGCCTTCAGATTTAGATAAATATAAAGTTGCTATATTTGTTATAGGGTCAGAGTTAATAAGAAACTTTTTGGCTTGGACAAAGTTTAAAGATGATTCACGAAAATCTCCAGTTACAGATAAATTTTTAACCTTGATTCAAGAATTTGGTAAAAAGAAAGATAAGCTAATTTCTTTTGCTTTTGCGCCGGGCGCTCCGGTTAGTCTATATATGGCTTTTTTAAATTATATTGGCCTAACTCCTACACAAAACAGCTTTGAGATCAAAAAAGAAGCTTTAGCTGCAGGAGAACTAGTTCCTATTAGTTCTGCGGGCTCCATTCTTTCTGTTGTTGATCCTGCTGGTGCCAATAGGGGGCTGGAAGCTGATTTAAAGTTATTATTCAGTAACGTAAATAATTTTTTAAGTTTGCCTATGATCACAAGAGGTTATATGTATGATACAACTTTAATGCCGCCACATGCTCCAAAGCGTTTAGCTTTTGGTGTTACCATCAGGAATATTCTTGATAACCTAAATAGTTCTCGTTTTGCTTTGCCTACCAAGAAAGATTATTCTCCAGCAGTTAATGCAACTTTACCATATGGTATTTATTGGTTTAACCCAATAAGACAAAATTATGTTTTATTTCTAGAAAGTTCATTACTTACCTTTTCTGGTATTGCTGAGAATTTCAGAGTTTGTCCTATGAATTTTGATTTAAGAAAAGAGATGCTTTCAGGTGTCCAACAAATGCTTTGGGAGCTTAATGTTAAGTTAAGTAATAAAAAAGAAGAGGCAGACAAAATAATTAAAGAACAAAATAAACCAGAGCTGCCAGAGTATGTAAAAAATTATGGCAAGCCATTAGGGAATATAAATCCTGCAGGCAATAATCTGAGGAAAGTTGGCTGGATGGAGATATCACAATTTAACGATACAAAAAAAGAAGCAGAACAAAGATTTTTGATAGATTGTATATTTAAGTCTGGAGCAGATGCATTATGGATAGATTTTAATCCTCATATGTTTCATGGATCTAGGGCTATTGACGGTTCTGAGCAAAAACGTGATGAACTGTGGACCAGAATTAGAAGATTTACAAAGATGTTACAAGAGGTATCTGAAAAAACAAAACAAAAAATCCCTAAGATATTAATAGGTTTTGAGATAGCCAACAATTTTCGTGGAACAAAAATGCCAGAAATATCTTCTTGGGATTTATATGGTAATAAGTATGAAAGCGTGCCATCACATTTTGATAGGATGAATTTTTGGAAAACAGAAATTAAAGATTCATTAAAAATCTTTATGGATATTTGGCGCAACCCTGAGAATTCTCATGGTGTGCAGATTTCAGGTATAGTTCTAGATTTAGAAATGTATTACAGAAAGCCTGGTGATCCAGGATCTGTTTTTTCTACTATGGGTTTTGAACCTGATATTATGAAAAAATGGTCTGCTAATTTTGTTTTGGAGTTTGGGAATAGTATTCATGAAAATATTAAAAAACTTTTTGATAAAGATAAAGAGCTTGAAGACGCAGACTTGAATAGTTATTATAACTTCTTACAAGAAGAGGCTGCACTAGCTGGTAATGATTTAAAAATGTATTGCAAAGAATTAATTCCTGATTGTTATATCGGCTGCTATGCCATTAATCTTGCTGTAGATGGTTTTTATAAAGGTTTTTATAAAGGTTTAAGCTCGCCTGAAAAGCCTATACAACTTATGACTTTTAATTCAGAATATAGAACTTATAAAGATTGGCTAAATCGTAATGATATTTTTATAAACCATTCGAGTGTTTTAATGCTTTCAAAAATTAGAAATAAAGAGAGCTTTGATTTAGTTAAACAAATATTAGAACGAGATAATGGTATTTGGTTAAATAAGTTTCATAGATTATCGCAAGAAGAGAATGGTGGTTTGGAGTGGTCACCTTTGCCAAAACCTGAGTTGATTGAATTTTGTGATTATGTTAGAACTGTTAAATAGTTATATATAAGTACTTTTATACGGGAGTTATTCATGGTAATAGAAATAAGCGCAGAAAATTTTGAAGCAGAAATCAATCAATCAGACAAGCCTATTGTCTTAGATGTATATGCAACATGGTGTGGACCATGCCAACAAATGGCACCAGTTTTTGAAGAACTTTCAAAAGAGGTACCAAGTGTTAAGTTTGCAAAAGTTAATATTGACGAATACAGAGACCTTGCTGTTCAATACCAAGTATCTTCTATTCCAACATTTGTCTTTATAAAAGATGGTAATGTTGTTGGCAAAGAGATGGGTTACATGAACAAAGAAGTTTTGATGGGTAAAATTAAAGAAAAATTAGCTCTTTAGTTTCTTGTCGTGAGCGACATAACCCATATCGTTCAATTGATCACGAATTTTATCGGCAAGGGCCCAGTTTTTATCGGCTCTTGCCTTTTCTCGTTCTTTGACCAAATCTTCTATTTCTTTGGTTATCTTAACTTCTTTTGTTATTGCTTCTAAAGTTAAACCTAAGACATGTTTTAAGAAATATCGTGTTACAAGAATAAGGTCTTTTGATTCTTTTATTTTATCTATATTTTTAAATATAATACCTAAAGCCTTTGGTGTATTAATATCATCACACAAGCTTTTCATGATTTCTGGCATAAAGCTGTGTTTTAATAAATCTTGCAAAGATATATTTTCTAGATCTTTTGTTTGAGTATCTATCTTTAAACTGTTGATTAATCTCTCATAAGCTGTTTGCGATGCCTTTAGATCATCAAAGTTAAGTTCAATTGGGGATCTATAATGGTGTTGTAAGAAGTAAAAACGTAATACCATTGGATCAAAGTTTTCAAAAACTTGTTTGAGGGTAAAGAAATTACCTAAAGACTTAGACATCTTTTCTTTATTTATATTTAAGAATGCGTTATGCATCCAATAGTTAGCAAATGGTTTATTATGCAAGCTTTCTGATTGTGCAATCTCATTTTCGTGATGAGGGAACGTTAGATCTGCTCCTCCGCCATGTACATCTAAAGTTTCTCCGAAGTACTCCTTTGCCATTACAGAGCATTCTATATGCCAACCTGGTCGGCCATGGCCCCAAGGGGATTTCCAGAACAATTCTTTGTCATTACCTTTCCATAAAGCAAAGTCGGCAGGATTTTTTTTGCGTTCATCAATCCCAACTCTGGCGCCTGCCTGTAGGTCTTCAAGCTTTTTGCCAGATAGTTTGCCATATGGTCCGAATGAAGAAACATCGAAATATACGTCGTGATCTATAACGTATGCATTTTTGTTTTCTATTAATTGTTTGATGAAATCGATCATTTGTTTGATATGCTCAGTTGCCTTGGGTTCAATATCTGGAGATAGGCAATTTAGAGCTTGCATGTCTTCATGATAAAATTTTGTAAATTTTTCAGCGATTTTTTTATAATTATTGAGATCACCCTCTTTTATGGCTTTGTTTATGAGTTTATCGTCTATGTCTGTTATGTTACGGACGTAGTTTACGTTATAGCCAAGAAATTTTAATAATCTTACAAAGACGTCAAAGTTTACGTATGCTCTGCCATGGCCTAAGTGTGAATAATCGTAGGGGGTTACGCCACAGACATACAGTTTTACTTTTTTATCTTCGATTGGTTTAAAAATTTCTTTTTTTCTACCAAGACTATTTGTTATTTTAAGTTCCATTTATCAAAACCCCAAAGCTTTATTGCAAAAATTATCAAAATATACTAGTAAATGTTATTATTTATTCCAATATTTGGCAAAGGGCAAACAAATAGTTTATTAAACTTAAATATTTTAGGAGAAGTTTATATGAAATTACTTAGAAAAATTTATGGTTTAGTTTTTTTATTATTATCTATTAATTTTGGTCTTTATTCCATTCCAAAGATTAGAATAAAGACTTATGCTCCATTTGAAGAGGTACTAACCACATGCTCTCGGTTTTCTAATTTTTTGTATAGCCAGAAAGGCCAGTATATTCTTGATTTAATTCGAGATAGAAAATATCAAATTTATTTGTTGGGCGAAACAAATAAAGAAAACATTTGTTTATTTAATAGTGTGTTATTAAGGACAGATTTTTTTAGCAACTCTGACTCTAAAAATTATATAATATCGAACATGATAAGCTTGTTGTATGCAGAAGGCTCAGAATCAGATGTCTTAGAATCAGATATCTTAGAAATTAGTAGTTTTATTGGATTAAGCCTAATGACTGAAGGTTTGGAGAGCTTAAATCTTGATTCTGTTAGAGATGTGCGTTTTTGGGAGAATAATAAAAAATCACTTTCAAGTTTTATGATTCTTCTTATTCGTTTAGTTGAAAAAAATGAGTTAATTTAAACTTCTTTTTCTTGCTTAACTTGAGAATAAATATTTTGTGCTTTTTGTAAGAGCCTAGTCTTTTTATCTTTATCTAATTCTTTTGTATCAAAAAATTTATCAAGCATAGTATTAAAATCCATATCTACTTTTAAGCTTGCTCTTTTTTCTCTGATAACGACTTTGCGAACAGGTGTGATGCTAGCAATATACATTGCTTTTTCGCAGGCTATTTGAATGCGTTGTAGGTCAACTTTGTCTTTTTTATCTCCTGACACATGATAGATAATTTTTATGATAGCATCTTTTAAGTCATGTTTTTCGAGTTCTTGTAAAATCTGTTCAGTTTGGTCTTTGTCTGTTTCTAGCTTTACCTCTATTTGAAGCATAGGGCGTGTGTTAAGTTTTATAAACTCAAAAGAACAACGCTCTTCATTTTTAGTTTTTGTGTCAATAGTGACATTGCAAAAACCTTTTTGTTCTTTTCTTTCTCCAAAATCAACTTTTTCTATTGACCCAGGATAAACTATTGCAGGATAGCCTTTGGGATTTAAGTTTTGATACCGGTGTAAGTGTCCTAGTGCAACATAATCAAATGGTTTGATTGCAAGTTGTGATGGTAAAAATATTGGGTCGTTACCAAAAATAGCACATTTTTCTGATCCCGAAAAAACGCCTGATGCCATTGTAAGGTGTCCTGCTAGGACTGATGGTACTTTAGGGTCTAGCTGGTTTGCAAAGTTGTTAACGATCTGTCCTACCGCCTGTGATAAATATACTGTTATCTCTTCATTGCTTTTTGAATGATAATTTTGTGTTGTTACAATATTATTACGTGTGGGCCAAGGTATGCCAACTATTTGAATAGGACCGTTTTTAGTTTGTAAGTTTAAAATTTTGGGTTTTGATATTACATGAAACCCTGGTAAAGGTAGGCAATCGAAAATATCTAAAGAGTTTGCCTTACCAAAGCTTAATGGATGATCATGATTACCTATAATAATAACTATTGGAATATTAGCTTTTTGTAGTTTGAAAAGTTGGTTGAGTAGTATTCTTTGTTGCGTAGGAGTTGGCCATGCTGTTTTATAAGCGTCACCACAAAATAAAAAAAAATCTACACTTTGTTCTATAGCTAAATTTATGCATTGTTCTAGACTGTTAGCAAAATCACTAAGACGGGAATGTATGCCCGTCTTAGTGTCTATTTTACCGTAGTTTTCTACCCCAAGGTGTATGTCTGCTGTGTGGAAGAATTTAATCATACAGTTTCTTGATTATCCTTTGGCTTCGTTGCCCCTATAAAACTTACTTGGCCTTTGTTTTTGCTTTTTATAGATTGTTTTTTTGCTTTAGAAAAATAACCCACCTTATTTGTTTGCTTGCTTCTTGCAAACGCGAGGCTACCTTCCGGAACATCTTTATTAATTGTTGAGCCTGCAGCGGTAAAAGAATTTTTACCTATTTTTACAGGAGCGATTAGCGCATTATTACTTCCAATAAAAGAATTATCTTCTATTTTAGTTACATGTTTTTTCTTGCCATCATAATTGCAAGTTATTGTTCCTGCTCCAATATTTACAGATTTGCCTATTTGCGCATCGCCTAAGTAGGTTAAATGTTTTGCTTTTGAGCCTTTGTCTATTTTACTATTTTTAACTTCTACAAAGTTGCCGATGCTAACATTTTCTTTAAGGATATTATTGCCTCTTAATCTAGCAAATGGACCTATATCTGCATTCTTTCCTATTGTACTATCTTGGATTACTGAGTGAGAATGTATTATGCTGTTATCACCTACTGTACTATTATTGATTATAGTAAAAGCATTTACTGTGCACCCTTCTCCAATTTTGGTTCCACTTAATATATGTGCGCCTGTACCAATAAAAGAGTTTTTGCCTATTTCTATATCAAAGTCTAGGTGGGTACTTTGTGCTAACTCAAAGCGTACGCCTCTTTCCATCCAGTTTCTCATTAATTCAGATCTTTTAATTTGTTCGGCTGCCCATAATTCTTGTAGGTTGTTGACGCCTCTGATTTCATCATATGGAACAGGTACGTTGATAACTTTTAGATCTTGTTTGCTTGCAAACTCTACTAGGTCTGTAATATAAACTTCCCCAGATACGGAGTTTTGTTTTAATTGAGAGATGCTGTTTTTTAGGAATTCTTTTTCTATTAAATATATTCCGGCATTTATATTAGATATGAAAACTTGGTCTTTATCGCAGTTTTTTTCTTCAACGATTTTTATTTTATTATCTTCTTTTACTATTCTTCCATAACCGTCTGGATTTAGAGCATGAGTTGTTAAAAAAGAGAGAGTCGCCTTTTCTTTTTTATGTTTTTCTATAAGTTTGGCTATTAGATTTTTAGTTAAAAGAGGTGTGTCGCCATTTAAAATTAAAATGGTTTCGGTATCCCATGTTTTTTGAGAGCATAAAACTGCGTCACCAGTACCTTTTTGTTTTTTTTGTATTACGTAGTCCACCTTTTTTAATTTGGCTTCAGATACGGTTTTTTTTATATCTTCTGCCTGATATCCTAAAACAAGAGTTGTCTTTATATTCAGTTCTTGTAGTAATTTTATCGGATATAAAATCATCGGTTGGCCACAAACGGTATGTATTAATTTAGATTTATCGGTTTTGAATCTGGTAGATTTTCCCGCAGCTAGAATGATAGCTCTTACATTTTTAGGCATAGATTCCTCCTTTTAGCAATCACAAAAATCAATTTTAAACGGGACCATTGCAAAATAATATGCTATTATAACAACTTTAAATCAAATAGATTTAATTAAAACGTATAAACGTTCTAAAAGCAAGTAATTATTAAATAGTTTGATCTTTTTTATCAAGCTTTTGAGTAATCTTTTTAGTTCGTGTAATGTTTGTTTAAGGAGAGATGGCTGAGTGGTCGAAAGCGACCGCCTCGAAAGCGGTTACTCCGGGAAACTGGAATCGTGGGTTCGAATCCCACTCTCTCCGCCAGTTGTGTAATAATACTTATAACTCCTAAAATAAGGGATATTTAGATGGCAAAAGCTAAGAGCGGTGACTCAGTCAAAGTTCACTACACAGGTAAATTAACAGATGGAGCTATTTTTGATAGTTCTAAAAAAGAATCACCTTTAGAATTCACAATTGGTGATGGTAAAATTATTAGAGGTTTTGAGCAAGCTGTTATAGGTTTGGAGCCTGGTGAATCTGTTACCGTTAATATTAAGCCTGAAGAAGGTTACGGAGTACTAAGAAAAGAGCTTATTTTAGAAGTTGATAAAGCTCAAATTCCTACTGATGTAAAGCCTGAAGTTGGTCGTCAATTGGAAGTTCGTCC
>CAYVQB010000009.1:0-34631 GCA_964453985.1 uncultured Pseudomonadota bacterium | reverse complement strand
AAATGGAAAAAGTCCAACACTTAATAAGCTCATAAATTCAAGATTTGGGACAAAAAACTGTAGTTGAAAAAGCCCCACTAAATACTGTAAAAAACCTGCAACTAATAATTTTGAGAAAGTTATAAAAGAATTATTCTTTTTATAACCTCTGGTTGCAGCCAAAAAAATCATACCTAAAGCCCAACCAAAAATATATCCTCCAGTTGGCCCAGCAAGCTTTGCAATCCCACCAGCAAAGCCAGAAAAGAATGGTGCACCAAAAGCTGTTTGTATTAAACATATCAAAAATGCGTATACAGCTGGCCAGCCTAACCATAAGGAGCATAACCATACAGGAGCTGGCTGCAAGCTTATTGGAACAAAGTTAAATGGTAAAGGGATTATAATTTGTGAGCATAATGCATAAAACCAAGAGAGCAATAAACAAAAAACAAATTTACCAAGCTTAGAATCTGGGTATCTTATATATAAATTCAAAGATTGAACAATATTCACTATCTGCGCCTTTACTTTAGAATTAAAAATCATAAACAAAGATAACAGATATTCTATATGTTAAATTTCTTTTCGCAAACGGGTCAAAAAATACTCATAACCTTTATCACCCTCTTTTTCTTTTTAGCATCAGAACTTTTGCGAGTTTTACTAGAAAACTGAATAGAATACAAATGCTTTAACTCTTTGACAGTTGTAGCCTGCAAAGCACTTTTATCTGGTCTATAACCCATAAACCTTGGAAAGCGCAATGCCATACCTAACTTTTCAGAGCTGCCTCCGGCAGCATGAAGAGGCGAAAGAGTAATCTCGTCTGCACGAATCATACAAACAATATCAGGATTAACCCAAACATCAGGATACAACTCTTTTGCGCACTCAACATTTTTGGGCTTATCAGAAACTTTAATCTTATCGCACTTTTCTTTAACTTCTTTCCATTCATCATCTTTCAACCCTGTTCCAATCTTTGCAACAGTTTCAAAGCGATCTTTCTGTTTATCATAAACACCAACAAGCAAAGCCCCAATACCAAAAGATGCACGTTTACCACGTCCAGCATAATACCCAAGGATCACACAATCTATAGTATCATCAAGCTTGCCAGTCTCTTGTCTTTTTAATTTGACCCAATTAAAGTTTCTTTTACCTGCTTGATATATTGCATCAGGCTTTTTGACAACCAGACCTTCAAGGCCTGCAGAGATATTTTGAACAAAATAATTTTCTAAATCTTTGTAAGTTTGGATCTTCTTTTCATCAATTGCAAAAACAGTATCTTCTTTTTTTACTTCTTTATTATCAACAATTTTTAATAAAATATTCCTACGGTGTTCATGTGTAGCGCCCAATAAAGATTTATCATTAAAATATAAAATATCAAAGAAGTATAACTTTAATGGAAACTCTTGTGCGGTAACTGCAATATCATGTTTTCTTTTTCTTTTTACAGTCTCTTGAAAAGGTAAAAATACCCCAGAATGCGTATCGTATGCTATCGCTTCGCCTTCGGCAACAAAAGTTTCTACATTTAATTTTAAAACAGCTTCTTTTAGGTCCGGAAACATGTCAGACATATCTTTTAGATTACGGGAAAAAAACCTAACTATTGCTGGACTCTTTGTTTTATCTATATGAACCTGCAGCCTGAATCCATCTAGTTTTGGTTGAGCAATACACTCTCCAAGTTTTTCTACAATAGCCTTTGCATCCGGCAAACGTTCTGCGGCGGCAAGACGAATTGGAACACCCGGGGTAATACTCATTTCTTTTATACCCTCGAGCCCATCCTTTTTTAATGTTTTTATAATAAGACCAATATCAACACAGACATTATAGGCTGCCTCTAGATCTTTTCTTATAGATTTATCACCTGCATACATCCATGAAAATGCGTCAAGAAGTGTCATATCAGAAAAACCTAGTCTAAGTTTTCCTAAAATTATACGTACGATATATTTAGCTGATACAGGCTCTAGCTCTTTTAATAAATCCAAAAGATATTTTTCTTTTTTTTCTTGTGAACCGGTACCTGAAAGTTCTAAAAACTCATGTAATTTTTTATTAATTTGAGATACCGTCAAATGTTCTTTATTTGATAACTCCCATTCACTTTCTTCTAATATCAGCCCCTGATCTCCAATTTTTTTTGTTTTTGCTGTAATTGCTGATTCACTGCTATCAAGAAGTTTTGCAATCACTTTTATCATACCTTTTGAAGCAAAATTAAATTGTGACCCAATATAAGTTGGGTTTAAGTTACCCAAAGAGAAGTATGATATTATTGCAGCCTCTCCAGGTGTAGCCTTTTTCAAAAGATCTGCAAGTAAATAGGTTATTTTTAAACGAGAAGATTCTTGTTCTATTTTATTAAAGCTATCGGCAACATCCACAAATTTCATATTAAGATCCTATGAATAAATTTTTTAGTTAATTAGGTTAATACTAGTTTAATCATAAAATCAAATTTCATAAACTCATGTAAATAAAAAGAGGCTCCCATATAACCGGAAGCCTCTTTAACTTAGAATATATAAGCCTATACATTAATTTAGGGCCGTTTTTTAAAAATATCTTCAAATGATCCTAACATTTGCCTTTGGAAAAAAGCATTAGAATCATCCTCATCACCATACGAAAAATCTGGATACACATCACTTGCAGCAGGTGAAGGCGTACGAGCAGGATCAACAGAGCTGGAAGAAGAACTTGAAGATGATGAACTCGAAGAAGAAGAACTACTTTCAAAGTTCCTGCTTACAAAAAGAGCCGAAGAAAATGAAGATGAGCTTTGTGGATAATCCGATTCTTGAGCACTATCAATAGCTATAATAAAACCTTTCATATGATTTTTCATATTTATATTTATGTTTTCCAAAGGTTTTACCTTTAAGTTAAGTCCAAAAACCTCTAATATCGTAACAAATTCACTTGTTTTTCCTTCACGATATTTTTGCGTTAAACAATCCACCTCAAAATCATCCGTAAAATTATCAATATTTAGCTTTATTTTAATCAAATCAATCCATTTTTTTAGAAAATTAAAATGATATTGTAAAAGTATTGAGGCCATCTCATCTGAAGTTTTATTTAAATCATAATCAAGCATTATTATTGGAAAAGCTGTATTGATTGTCTTTAAACCAAAAAAGTTTTTAAGTTTTGAGTGTATTACCATATTTAAGTCGATACCTTTATACCTACCTATTAAGTGAACATTATCATCATCACCACTTACAAAAGCATTACCACTCAAATACTGCATATAAACATTTAAAGCTCTCCGTTCTATATCTTTAATACTCCATTCGTCAGGATAAAAAGTAGAAAATTTAAACTGAGAAACTTTTTCTTGTATTTCAGGAGACTTCGATTTTCTTTGCGTCCCTCCAATACATCTAATGCATTCCCAAAGACCAACTCTTAATCCATTTTTAACAGGTTGGGTTAAATTTTCATGTGAAAGACTAAAATCATTTCCATTACCATCTTTTGAAACAGTTTCAAGTTCAGGCAAACGATGACCACCTTTAGGAGAACAACCCTCAACACGAGGTGTTAAAGTATGACCTAGATTAAAAACAACTAGGTGTTCTCTTGTATTTTTTATAAATATTTTTTCATCTTCTGTAAGTAATTTATCATTTTTTTGAAGTGATTGTTCACGCAAACTAAATTGTGTTTCGTTTATCGCGTCTATCCATGTTTTATTCTCTTCGCTAAAGTCTTTAGCACTTTTTCTTTTAGGTCTTTCTTTATATAAATCAACTTTTTGTCTTTCTTTCTCTCCCATACGTCTTTTTTCATCTTCTGTAGGTAATTCGACAAATAATAACTTTAGTAAATCTTTGTCTTTAGAATTACGTACAAAATAAACATATTTAAAAACTCCTTCAGAACCTTTCCTTTTAATAGTCTTACAAATACAATCCCTTATATAACGACGCAAAGAAACTTTATCTGTAATATTAGGAGGATTAGGCAAACTAAAAAGCCCTTTAATAAAATCAATATCTCTGTCTTCTTCATCAAGAAGAATACTTTTTATAGCTTCGTTAACAACAGGACAACCTTTCTCTATCTTCTGAGCAAGGCGAGAAACAAACTTAACTTTTCTTTCTATTTTTTTCATCAATAAATCTGTATAATATTTCGGAAATTCAGAACAAACATTTTTATCAGCTTCTTCAAAAACAGGACTTGGCTGTCCCGGCGAAGTCACAAAAAAAGTATCACAAATTCTACTAGGCGTACCCTGAAGACTTGGGCCTTGATGATTGTCTGGAGTCTGAGGACGAGAAGAACTTTCTTCTATTTCCATTTCTGATTGTAAATATTGTAAATTAAGTTCAGCTTCTTCATCATCCTTATCAACGGTAAGCCTTTTACTTACACCAAGATTCTTCGTCTTAGGAGTAAGACCAGTACTACTACTGCTACTGCTACTACGCTTGGCAGGAATTAATGGTACTGAAGAAGTTGATGATGATGGCGCCGGAGTAAATACAGCATTATGGCCATAAGAACGCATACATGGCTCTTGAACACGAGGATCAGTTCTACGTTCAGGTGTAGATGTAGAATCAAAATGCTCACTGTTTTCTGTATTTTCTTCGGAATCCTCCATAGAAAACACAGAAGAATTCAAACTAAAACAACATAACAAAGTTAAAACTAATTTCTTTAAAAATTTATTATCTTTTATCATATATATAACCTCCTAAAAACGTATAAAACTATTATATATTCAGATAATATCATATATATTACAAATAGTCAAAATATGGCTATACTGTACAAAAAAGCCATATTTTTGTTAAAAACTAATAAAAAAGATCTTTTTTTGAGTAAAAAATCAAGAAAAACGATTAAATGGGTTATTCTAAAAGAAAATAGACTCTATTTCTGACAAAAATGGAGCACAATCTAGACTAAAAACAACCAAATTATTTCTAAGATTAAGAATTTTTAATTTTGTAAATTTCTTGATACCTTCAGGGACATCCATTAATTTATTACTACTAAGATCAAGTTCTTCGACCCGATCACTTACTCTCTGGGTATATATTACATATAAAATTTTATCCAGATCCGCATAATCCAGTTTTTTACCAGAAAGATCTATTTTTGTTGTTTCTTTAAGACCCTTCATAGCAGATATAACACATGATATCAGCTCAGTTGTCATTCCCTTAAGCAGGTCTTTATATATAGGATTGTATTTAAAACATGATTCTATTTTTGGTGCAAATAAAGAACAAAAAGATAAATAAAATAATAAGCTTATAAATATGACGCCGAATTTATTCTTTACCATGATAAGCTCCTATCAAAACCTATAATAAATTAACTCAATATAAGAAAAAGCATACTACTTAAATTTTGTTTAGAAATCAAGAAAAAAGGGCCGCCTTTAAAAAGTCGGTCCGAACATTATTTGGTAGTCACACAGGGACTCCAAGCTCCACAAAACAAACTAACACTTTATCTCAAGGTCTGGTTTTTTGACCTTAATATCCTTAATGAAATCCTCGATTCCCTGAATCTTCTCAGAAACAACCAAGCGTCTCAAATTTGGGCAATTATTAATCAAATAACTTAAACCTACGGTTGTAATACTTGAACATTGCCTTAAGTTTAAAAGCTCTAAAGAATTTTTTAACTTTCCATTGGCTAAATACCGTAAACCCAAATCCGTTATCGCTTTAGTCCTACCGCAAAATATTAAATATTTAAGCGAAGTAAATTCTGCCAAATATTTAAATCCACTATCTGTTATTTTTGTTGAAACATACGCGTAAGTTCTCAGGCACTCCAAACTGGACCTCGACCCTTTTAATAAAGATGCTAAACCTATGTCCGTTATATCTTCTACATGAAGCTTTCTGAACTGAAAACATGTACATCCAGCTAGAAATCTATTGGTATCCTCCGAAGAACACGGACCTAACTCCAACTCCTCTAATGAGATCAAATATTCCAATGATTCCAATAAAACATCCACCATCTCGGAAGACACTTTCAAAAAACAAGTTTCAAGTTTTTTAAGAGATTTAAAATGAAATAAGCATCCAAAAGCGTTTTCGCTTTCCTTTTCCTTTATTAAATCGCGACGAAGTCTTAAAGTTGTAACAGCTTCCGGATTCAAGCATATTTTAGCATAAAGCGCATGAAATGATCTTGGACAAAAAACCTCGCCCTCCGTTTCTTCCATTGCAGATAACCAAGACATAGAAAATGAAATCGCTAAAATTGAAAAAAGAATTTTAATTTTATTCTTTAACATAAGAAAACACCTATATTTAAAAAGTATAAACTTAACTTAATACAAGAAGAAGTATACTACTTAAATTTTGTTTAGAAAACAATAAAAAAGGCCCGACTTTTTAAAGTCGGGCCGAACATTTTATGGTAGCGGCGCAGGGACTCGAACCCCGGACCTATGGATTATGATTCCATCGCTCTAACCAGCTGAGCTACGCCGCCAAAACTTAGAACTTAATGTTCTTTATCTTACTATTGTCGAAGACGAATTCAAAGATAGATCTTAAAAAGAAAACGCCGGATATTATAGTAGCAATTATACCAAGCATTAAAACAACTGCAAAGCCCCTAATAACAGGTCCACCGAAGTAGAATAATACAAGACCGGTTAAGAAGGTTGTTATGTTTGCGTCAATGATAACACCCATTGCTCCTTTAAAACCATCATTAATAGATTTTCTCATGGTAGTACCAGTAGCTACCTCTTCTTTTACTCTCTCATAAATCAGAATAGACGCATCAATCGCCATACCGATCGTCAATATCATACTAGCTATACCAGCTAAATTTAAAGCTGATTCAAAATATGATAAGAAGAGTAAAATTAGGAACATATTATAAATTAAAGCAATTATTGCAAACAAACCAGGGATTCTATAGTAGAGAATACTAAACACAAACAAGAGCAAGAGGGCAACAATACAAGCAAGCAAACCCTTATTAATAGAATCTTGCCCTAAAGATGCTCCAACTCTAGTTTCTTGTTCAAGTTTAATTGGTGCAGATAATGCTCCAGATCTTAAGACTAAAGCTAAATCTCTAGCTTCTTCTGGCGAAAAGTTACCAGAAATCTGACCGTTACCACCAATTGCAGTTTCAATATTAGGAGCAGAATAAACAACATCATCAATTACAATAGCAAGCTGTCTTCCAACATTATTTCCTGTAAGTTCCCTAAATTCTTTTGCTCCAGAACTATCAAGCTTAAAGTTAACTTGAACTTTATTAAACTCACCATAAGAAATTCGAGCATCTGTAATGTGATCACCACTCATATCCTGATAAGCAGAAACAAGGTACCAACTTCTTGCGTCATCTTCATCATCATAATTACTACCGTTACGTCTACCTGGAATAATCTTTTTATCACTAGGAAGATCATAATCATAATCAGCCAACAAAGACTCTTTTGAAGATGAAACCTTCTCTACTAAACTAAAATCTAAGTGAGCAGTCTTAGTTATAACGTCTTTTACACGTTCTGGGTCAGAAACACCTGGCATCTGTACAACAACTTGTCTTTCACCATGTTGCGCAACAGTAATACCTTCAACACCAAAACCACCAAGTCTGTTTCCTAAAATATTTACAGCTTGTTCAACAGAACTAATTCTAATTCTTTGTTCTTCTGCAGGAATAAGACTTACGGTAACCATGGATCCTTTAAAGGATGTCTTTAAAAGAGGAACTTCTTTTTTAATCAAGTTAGAACAAACTTTAGCAGATTCCTCATCATTAAAAGAAAGATTCAAAAAT
The DNA here is from genome assembly GCA_964453985.1 of uncultured Pseudomonadota bacterium. Taxonomy (GTDB): domain Bacteria; phylum Babelota; class Babeliae; order Babelales; family UASB340; genus CAYVQB01. The sequence continues at coordinate 26,837 of CAYVQB010000009.1, read as the reverse complement.
TTGCCTTTTAATTCTTTCTTTTCAGGTGAATTTTTCAAAGCTTTTTTAAACAATTGATCTAAAGTTTTACTTTCTGTTGCAAGTTTATTCTCAATAGCTTTTTCAACGTCTACACCTAAAACAAGATATGTTCCACCCTGAAGATCAATGCCCAATTTTAATCTAGGCATTCTTATCGATTCCCAAGCTTTTTGGAAAAAAGAAAACTTTACGCCCTTTTCTTCTTCTAATTTCTTAACTCTTTGCGTATCAATAGAAAATAAAAAATACAAACCAATAATTGCTACAGCTATAAAAGCCATAAACTTCGAAAGAAAAATTTTCGCTAACTTACTCTTCATAAAACTCTCCTATAAGAATAAAAATTTATCATAATAATTCCAAAAAAAATGGTGCCGAGGAGGGGACTCGAACCCCTATGGGATTTCTCCCGCTGCCCCCTTAAAGCAGTGCGTCTACCAATTTCGCCACCTCGGCATAAGTTACATAAATTCAAAATATAAGATATGCAGAATTTATCATATTATAGAAGTGTTGGCAAACTTTTTAATACAGAAAAATAAGAGTCCCCCGTTCGTATGGTGCGACATGTTCACTACGAACGAGGAATTTAGTTCAACTTAAACTATTATGAAGGCATACCCATCGGTGCAGAAGGTGCTGCTGGCATACCAGATGGTACAACTGGTGATGCTGGAGTAGTGGGCATACCAGATGGCGCCGAAGCTGGAGCGGGCATTTCTGACGGTGCAGACATTGGAGCCGGTGTTAGCACTGGTTCAGGTGTTTTGGGCTCTACCTTTGGTTGCACAGTTTTACTTACAGCAGTAGCACTCTTTTGTTCTGCTTGAGGCTCTTTTTCTTCTATTCTATGTATCTTCTTTTTTACTGCATCTATAAAATTATTTACTGATTTTTGTAAATAATTTTTATAAAACCACATAGAATATTCTTTAATTTTTCCGAAAACAAAAGCTACTCCATCTAAAAATTTACCAAACATATATTGCGCAGTGTGCTTCCATCCAGAAACCTGAACAGTTGCTACTGTACCCTGAACCCCCAATTGTTGCATCATCTCTAATTTCTTTGTAATTTGCTGACTTCTTTCTTTCCTGATTTTTTCTAAATTTGCACGCCTTGCTTCAATCTCTTTTTTTTCTTTGCTAAGTTTTTTAATTTTTTCATCTATTTGTTGCTCTTGAACTCTAACCTTACTTAAAACAGGATCTGTACTTACACCTGCTGGAGATTTTGCAACAGCAACTCCAGATGCAATTCCTGGTTGTATTTCTTTTTTAGATTGTGCAATACCAGTATTAAAAAGATCCATAAACCATTCAATTATTTTTTTTGCGTAAGTAGCAACAGTCGCAACAATATTGACCCCTAAATCGAAGATGTAACTTTTAGTGCCTTTTTTTTTTAACTTAACCGAGGGTTTAGTCTTTTCTACTTTGGGAGCTTCTTCTGTTTTAATAGTATCAGTAGGCAAACCCAGCGCTTTGCCTTTTTCTTTTAGTTGTACTAAATCTTGCTGTGCCTTTTGCATGCTTGATTTGATCTGACCCAATATTGACTCAAACTTTGGACTAAGTTTTGAATCAATATTTTGTTGAATTTTTTCGATCTCAGCAATATTCTTTTTTAGCTTATTAAAACTTGCTTCAACCCCACTACTGCCTGATTTAGCATCAATACTGAGTATTTTTATGCTAGCTTTTCTTGTCTCTAAAGCAAGCCTTGTAGCACTTTCTACTTCATCATCTAGTTGCTTTAATTGCTGCAAAAGCTCTGCTTCTTTTGTATCAACAGAATCTACTCTATCTTTTAGCTCTCTTAATTCTTTACGATATAATACAAGTTTATCTGCGTTATCAGTAGGTACAGCTTTGCTAGCAGCGGAGACAGGTTGAGCTTGCGATGGCATTGCATTAGAAGTTTGAACAGTAACTGTGGGTACTGGAACAGGCGATACGGGCATTGCCATTGGTGTTGGAGTTTTGACAGAAGGCATAGCCGGCGCAGCAGGCATTGTCATTGGAACTGGAGCTTTTACAGAAGGTGCTGCTGCTATAGGTGGGGGTGGAGCTGATGGCATACCCTGCAAAGAAAAACAACTAACTAGACTTACAAAAAAAATAAAACTTCTCATTTCACTCTCCTATTTATTATTTTTTTATTTCATTTAGATAGCGTACTTTGCCCTGTTGTTTACCTATAGCTTCACCAGTTGATAATAAAAATTTGTCTAACTCTTCATCTGTTTGCTTAAACTTGTCTTGAAGCTCTGCTCTTTTATTATTTATTACAGAAATAATATTATCCATTTTTTTCAGATTTGCCTTTGTTTCTACTTGCAAAGCTTTATTTTTTTTTGAAACTTGGGCAGGGGTTGCATCTTTTTGATTTAATCTTACACCTGTGTCTGGCCATTTAAGCTGGGTAAAAGAACCTGAAGATTTTACTGTTGGTGCAGGCGGCACAGGCGATAATGGTGACGCAGATGGTTGAGGTGGAGCCGGAGTAGGAGGCACTGGCGCAGAAGGTGGAGGAGTGCCAGCCATACCTCCTGAAGGTGGAGGTGCAGAAGGCATACTAAACAAAACACTTGTAATAAAAATAGACGTAAAAATAAGTATAGGAATTTTCTTCATACAACTCTCTCTTTAATCACCGGTTACTCTCTTAATTAGTCTCCAAGTAAACCATTAAAGAAAACGGTAATCTTTGCAACCAGATCAACTACAAAATTATAAACTTTATCAGTCCAGCTAAGATCTTTCTTTTCTTCTTTCTTTATTTCTTGCTTTGCTTCTTTATCTAAAGAAGCCTGATGCTCAGCCTTTAAACGATCTAATTTTTGTAACTTAATCTCTTTTAGCCGATCAACACGATCTTTAACAATAAAGCCTTTATCTTCTAAGGCATGAATACCACTTTTAACTTGTGCAATTTTAGATCTTGAAGTTTGCAAAACTGTATCAAAATTACTTAGGAGAGGCCCCTTAATATAGGTCTGAATGCTAGTTACTTTAGGTAAAATATTACCCTTTAATTCATAGTATATAGCTCTAGCTTTTTTATCATCAATCACTAACCAAATCTCTTCACTTTGTTTAGCGGCTTTGGATGCATCAGTAACTGCAATCTTTATTTGTTCCTCAAGTTTTGCCAAGCGAGCATTAATAGATTTATCTAAGTCTTGAATAGATTTCATATCAAGCTTAAACTGTTCCAAATCACGCTCCTGGGCCTTAATCTCATTGTCCATAATATCAAGCTTGATCTCATACTCTCCAGTAATTCCATCTTCTTCTTCTTTTTTTAATCTCTTTTTTTCTTTTTTTCTTTTTTTATCTACAAACCGGTGTAAGGAACTAAAAAGGGCTTGCGTCTCACCCTGCAATAAACCCTCTTGCTTGTAAAAAGCATCTAACTCTTGTTCTATTGCAGAATATTTATCATCATAAATTTTTCGGCTCTTTTGTATATCAACAACCATATCTTGAATTTGATCATTAACATTTAATGTTTCTTTTAACCACTCTCTTTTTTTTACCCAGTTACCATTAATTCCAACTTGTCCAGCTGGCAACTTAACGGTCTCAGGGCCTGACGGGGTAGATGGAGATGCTGTTGTAGTCGTTGTAGAACTAGACTCTGTCACAGGACTAGGAAGCACAGGCACAGGAGGAGGTGGTGGAGGGGAAGAAGGCGAAACCGTAGGCGTACCGCCACCAGACGGAGGCGGTGCCGAAGGCATGCCATTTAAACCTAATATGAAAGAGCTTAAAAAAAACAATCTAAAAAAATATATTGTTCTCATTTAAAAACCTTAAATAGAGTTTTAGGCAAAAATTACAAAGTTCTTGATAAGTCCGCAAGTTCTTTGAAAAGACTATCAATTAATTCTTCTGCTTCAGGAGATGTATAACTCCATAAAACACCTTGATCAACTCTTGCTAAAATAGATCTATCACATTTTATATCAATGATATCTATTCTAACAACATTCATCAATGGATGAACAGAAGATGGTGCTCTTACAACGCCAGCTCTACCAAAAATACTGTATGCTACGTTACCTTCACCCAAGAAACAAATCATCACTTTTTTCTGCCATACCATATTGTGATAACCTGTATGCTCTTTGTGAATGGTCAACAATAAGCTTTCTTGTCCTTTTGGATATATACATTGTAGTGGAGTTGTATTTGGAATGCCCTTCTCTGAAAATGTAGCCAACACAGCTACTGTTTTTTTTCTTTTTAAAAGAGCAAATAAATCATCCGGCAACTTAACTCCTACATGCTTTGCCATAACACCTCTTATAATTTTTAATGTTTAAAAAATAAATCAGAACAAACCTAAAATTACTTCATTCTCTAGCATCATACCCTTTAGAGTTAGGTATAACCTTCCCCCGCTCTTTTCTAGTAATGATTGGGCTATCAATTTATCAGCACCTTCTAAAAACTTACGCTTGCGATCTCCACTTAAAAAGTATAACATATCGTGCAAATCCAAACCTCTTTTTTGTCTGAGGCCCAACATTAATTTTTCAATAAAAACCTGCTGTTCATCCAACCTTTCCTGAACAAACTCAACACAGCATAAATTTTTATTACAATTTTTCAAATATCTATCTAAACTTTTTTCATTATAAAATCTATGTTCTCCATCAAAAGACGAAGCACCGATACCAAACCCCTTATAAGGCTTACGATCCCAATAAATAACGTTATGAATAGACTCAAAATTTTGTTTTGCAAAATTTGATATCTCATATTGGGCAAAACCCTGAGTCTTTAAAAGATCTACAGTTTGCTGATATAAGTCAACCATTTTATCATCATCAAGCAATTTTATTTTTTTATCTTTCACATAATAATATAATTTTGTGTTCTGATACACAGTCAACAAATAAATAGAAACATGCTTTATAGGCCAAGAAACAACTCTGTTTATAGTATCATTCCAAACGCTTTCAGCTACCCCCGGCAACCCTAAAATCAAATCCACTGAAACATTATCAAAATATTCAGGAACAATTTCCATCAACCTATAAACATCTTCTTTTTTTTGTTTTCTATTAAGTTTAGACAAAACATCATCATCCAACACCTGAACACCAACAGATAACCGGTTAATCCCTAAACTTTTATAAACTTTTAAATGTTCTTTTGTAAGATCTGCAGGGTTACTCTCTATTGTAAATTCTTGCAAACCATTTAAATCAAAACTATTATTTAATATATCAATTAGCTCTTTTAATAAGTCCAATGGATATAGGCTAGGAGTGCCTCCGCCCATAAAAATAGTCTTAATTGGAGAACCCAATGTTTTTTTTGCAAAATGTTTTATCTGCCAACATAAAGCATCATGATATTGTTTTATAAAGTCATTATGTTTTTCTAGGGCTATAAAATCACAATAGTGGCATCTATTAGCACAGAAAGGCCAATGAATATAAAGAGATTCTGGACAAAAAGACCAATTTTCATAATTATTTTTGCTTAAATCACTTATCACTTTATATGCCCCAGCCCAAAATTAATTCGATTTATTTTCTACAGGAACTGTATTTTTAACAACAAAAAATGCAGTCGTTAGATCTTTTTCTGCTTGCAATCGCAAAACATCTTGACCCGCAAACTTAACCATCAAAGCACCTTGTAACAAGCAAGTAAGCTGTGATAGTAACTGTTTATCAAAGCTTTTCAATTTTAAATAGCCTACTAGCTCTTCATCCGTTTTATCTTCAGTCTGCCAATCAAATCTTTTTCTTAAGTATTTTTTTATTATAAGAGTAAGATCAAAATAAAATTTCTTATAATCGCTTCTGGAGCTACAGTCTTTAGGTTTTAGTAACTGCATTTCCTGGCATGCCCATTCCCATGGCAAAATCTCTTTTCTTTTTCTTTTCAGCCAATATTTAACAACAAAATAAATACCCACAATAAATAACAAAAGGGCTAAAGAAACCATTATAAAGTTAAAGTATGGGTTTTGCCAAATGGGTTGGTAATAATAACCATAAATCTCGTAAAAACCTATAGCTTCTTCTTTCATAACTACTAAATCTGCCTTCTGATACGCTGTCTAAAAAAATTAATCATAGGGTTTACAAAAGATCGACCAACATTCAAATCTAAAAGATCTATCCTATACTTTGCAAATATTTTTTTTTGTTCTATTAAACGAGCCTTCAATTCCACATTTAAATCGCTTTGGCTGCCTCGCGTATCAATAGAAAGAATAGCGCCAGTTTCTAGATCTTTTGTATATAAATATCCCACATTGGGTAACTTTTTCTCGCAATCATCAAGAAATCTTATCCCAACAAAATCATATTCACAACTAGCCACTTTTAAGATATTAGAATAATTGTCCATATTATCATTAATCCAATCAGACAACATAAAGACAACGGCATTGCGTTTTTTTAACCCAACCAAAAATCGTAATGCTTCTGTGATATTGGTTCCACTACCTGATGGCTCTATTGAAAAAATCGATTCAATAATAGTTGCAATATGCACATTGCTTCTTCCTGGTGGAATCCATTTTTCTATCTTATCAGAAAAAAAGAGAGCCCCAACCCTGTCCTTATTATTATTAGCAATAAAGGCCAAAGTTGCTGAAACCTGAGCAATCATCTCTTTTTTAAGCTCTTTTTTAGAAGAAAACAAGGAAGACTTGGAGACATCTATTAAGAGTATCACCATTCTGTCCCGCTCTTCGATCAGCTGCTTAACCATAATTTTGTCAGTTTTTGCGCAACTGTTCCAATCTATAAAACGTATATCATCACCGATTTGATATTCTCGTAATTGTTCAAACTCTAGACCTGAGCCTTTAAAGGCCGAAAGGTAATCTCCAGCCAAAGAACTTTTCATCAAACGCTTAGTAAAGATTTTTATCTTTTTTACTTTATTTTGAATATCATTGGCAATTGTTCTATTCATGGATAATCTCCCCTACAGCTTCCAGCCTTCGCCAAGGCTGCAGTGGACCTAAAATCTACCACAGACCGTCTAAAATATCCTGCAAAGCCTTAGGCAACTTAATACTGCCATCTTCTTGTTGGTAAGTTTCCATCAATGCAACCATTAGGCGAGGTAAGGCTAAAGAAGAAGCATTCAAAGTATGAACCAAAGTTGGCTTTGAATCTTTCTCTTTTCTGTATCTAATCTGAGCTCTTCTCGACTGAAAATCAGTACAATTACTACAAGAAGAAACTTCATAATATTGGCCTTGACCAGGAAGCCAAACTTCAATATCAAAAGTCTTTGCAGAGGCAAATGAGCAATCTTGTGCTGCCAATAAACTTATTCTATAATGCAACCCAAGTTGATCTAAAATTTCCTGAGAACATTTTACCATCGTATCTAACTGGCCATAAGACTCTTCAGGCTCACAAAGAACATAATTTTCTACTTTTTCAAACTGATGTATACGAATTAAGCCTCTATCAGTTGCACCATAACCACCAGCTTCTCGTCTAAAACAACTAGTCCAAGATGTATACTTTAATGGCAATTCTTTAACAGACAAAATACTATCTGCATGCAAATTAGTTAAACTTACTTCTGCTGTAGGAATCAGGCATAAGCCATCCTGTACCTTATAAAAATCGCCTTCAAACTTAGGCAAGTTACCAGAATTAACTAGTCCCTCTTCTTTTATTAGATAAGGTGGAATAACGGGACTAAAGCCATATTTAACATTATTTTTTAACATTAAACGAGTAAGAGCATATATAACCTTTGCACCCATTTGTTTATAAAAAACAAAGTGAGAACCAGACATCTTTGCAGCCACTTGAAGATCAAACCAGCCAACTTTTTCGTTAAGTTCAACATGATTTTGTGGAGTAAAATCAAACTCAGGCTTGCAACCAACAGTACTTACAACTTTATTTGATTCCTTATTGCCCTCAGGAATCTCTGGATTTGGAATATTTGGACAAGATAAAAGCAGCTCTTTAAATTCTTTTTGAATCTTTTCTAGCTCTTTATCTGTAGATTTTATTTTTTTGCCAATTTCTATAGATTTCTCACGAATCTCTGGAGTTATTCCTCCAGCACCCGCTGATGCAAATTCATTCTTTTGTTTTCGTAAAGACTCGAGTTCTATACGTGAATCTCTAACCTGCGTGTCTAAACTGATTAATCTATCAATATCAAACTTTGGTTCTTTTTTTAAGATAAGCTCTCTTGCTTTTTGCTCATCTTGTCTCAAAAGATTTAAATCTATCATCGGATACTCCGGAGTTAATTTGTACTAAAACTGTTCATCACTAACAAATATATCCAAAATAAAGCAATTACGCCACCCCAAACAAGTGCTTACCCCACCCAAGCTTAATAAAATCTAGCTTTTGAACAGCAGAAAGATCTGAATTACGCAAATCAGTAACTAATCTAGACAGCTTATTCCTATCTTCAAGAGAAACCAGATCCTTACAATCTTGTAAGCAATCAATATAAAAGTTCATTAAACCCTGGTCTTTATAGGTTAAATCTGGCTGATAATAATCAACATTAGAAGAATTATAACAGTTTAAAACGCTATAAACTTCAGACACAATACCGCTGACTTTGTCATATTTCTTCTGTTTTCTATTATGCATAATCTTTCTTACAATAATAATAGTCGATACAATTGCAATTGTTGCAGGAAGAAGAACACGAATCCAGTTACCAAGAGCACGAAGAGATAGTAATCCATCCTCAATAGGCTTCATACCCTCTGCCACATTTTTATAAACAATTAATTGATAAAGCTTTCCACAATTCCCAAGCCCTCCAAACTGTATAATTAAGTTTTCGACAAGTTCTTTAATATCATCTATGGGATCTTTTAGGGATGTCACAACGTTTGTACCCTCACGCAAAATTCCAACATGCTTCGCCTTGGTAGTCTCTATTATCCTGTCAAATTCTTTAATATGTTTATCAAAATTCTCAATAACCATTTTCCGTTGAAAACCTAAATCCCCTAGACCTTCCTCTTGCTTTTGCAAAGCATCAAACAATTGCTCTAAACTTCTTTTATAATCTTTACCACTTTTTGGTAACCCAGAAAAAATTTCTTTATCTTTAGCAGTCAACTCTTTATATTTTTCTTTAAAACGACGTTCAAATTCTTGTCTACAGTTTCTAATCTTATCTTTATTCTGATCAATATAATCGTGTTTATATTCTGGCCACAAATTCTCTATGACCCAGTCTTTACTGCTAGAAAAATAGCCACCAACAGCTCCTGTTGTTTTTTCCCAGCGATTCTTCACAACCTCTGTAACATCATCTAAGTTATATAAAATTGCACCTGCAGTAACAACCCCAACAGCTCCCCATACATATAAACCTAACCAATGTTGCTGATAAAAACTTGGAATTTTATAGTCATTTATTTGATGGATAAAGTTTTCATCCATAAACTTTATATTTAGATGATTCTTGCAAATAATCTTAGAAACTTGAGATGAATCTAATTTATAAAAATTAGTTAAGTAATCATTGTACTCTTTTTTATCTGGATCAAATTTTTTTGTAAAAAAACTATTGATACAAAAAACACCTTCTTTTACGCATAAACTTAAATCTTCATATAATCTATAATCATGTCTTTTCTCATCATAAGAATTTGCAACATTTGAAAAGTGAGATAAAACTTCTCCAACTTTACCAACATAACAAGCAATACGATCTTTAAATAAAGACAGATTATCAATCCTATGTTTTAATTCAGTTTTATCAACATCTTCAGCTAGCAAAGCTCTTAAGTTTTTTGCAAAAGAATCTTTATTTAATTCTTTTGTCCAAAAATCAATCAAAACAATCAACTCTTTTAGTGAATAAAAAAGAGATTCTCGGAATGCAACCAGGTGTTCCATTGCCAATTCATAAAAAACACCACTCCTTACCTCTTCCAAGAAATCTCTTGCATCAACAGTTTTTAGCTGCAATTCATCAATCTTACTAAACAGTGCAGCTAGCTCTGAACCTCTAATTTTTTTGACGTTGAAATGACAAAAATCCAAACTATTTACATATAGTTTTACTTCTTCAAAACGTTTATCAGTTGACAGGTTGTTTGCACGTTTGAAAAAAATATTAGTATCCGGAAATAAATTATTGTGCTGACTATAAATATGTGTAAAGCTACAGCTTAAAAAAGAAGAAATAAAAACTATGAAACTTAAATTTATCACAAACTTCTTATACATAAAAAAACCCTTTTTCAATACCCCAATACAAACAAATTTGAGTTTACTAGTTTGCTAAGTTTAAAAGAAATGTAAAGAAAGGCGAAAATCCAAATGAAATCAAGCATTTTTAGAGAGTATGATATTAGAGGAATTATTGGCAAAGAATTAGATATAAATGAAACATATGATCTTGCCAAAGCAATTGTCACCTACTATAAAAGACAAAAACCCGAACTAAAAGATATTACTATCGCAAGAGATGGCAGACCACACTCTGAGCCAATAAGAGATAATATTGTAAAAGCAATTACTGATCTGGGGATAAATGTAACAGACATAGGCATATGTCCAACGCCAGTGTTATATTTTTCTTTGTTTAATACAGATATAACTACAGGCTTTATTATTACTGCATCGCATAACCCAAAAGAATATAATGGCATAAAAATTTGTCTTGATAAAAAATCTGTATGGGGAAAACAAATTCAAGAAATCAGAAGAATTTATGAAGAAAAAGATTTTTATAAAAACAGTTCAGAGAAAAAAGGACAAGTTGTTAGTCATAATATAATCCCAGAATATATAGAATATCTCGCTAATCATTTTGAACATTTAAAAAATCTAGATATACCCACTGTAATAGATTGTGGTAATGGAGCAGGCGGCACAGTTATTCCAGATCTAATAAAAAAAATGAACTGGAAAAACATAAAACTTTTATTTGAAGAAGTTGACGGCAACTTTCCAAATCATGAAGCAGATCCAACAACCTATAAAAACATGCAAGATGTCACAGACACACTTAAAAGTGATAAAAATCTACAACTAGGTATAGGACTAGATGGAGATTGCGATAGAATGAGCCCAATGACTAAATCTGGATATTTAGTTCCAGGCGATCAACTTTTAGCTCTTTATGCACAAAAAGTTTTAAAAGATTTCCCAGATGCTGCAATAGTTTTTGATATAAAGGCATCTTCTAGCTTAATTGAGTTATTAAAAAAATGGGGTGCAAAGGATTGTATTTGTCCATCAGGGCATTCGTTAGTAAAAGAAGCAATGCTACAAAATAATGCAAAACTAGCAGGCGAGCTTAGCTGTCACTTCTTTTTTAATGACAGATACTTTGGTTATGATGATGGAATTTATGCCATTTTGCGCTTATTTGAAATACTAAAAGAAACAGGCAAAGATCTTGATGAACTTGTAAAGGTTTTCCCATATAAGTATCGTTCTCCTGAAATACGTATTGAATGCGAAGAATCTGATAAAATTAAGATTGTAGACCATGTAAAAAGCGTGTTTGCAACAAAGGACGACTCTGATCTTATTACAATTGATGGAATCAGAGCACAGATGAAGTACGGCTGGGGCCTTGTGCGTGCATCAAATACACAGGCCGTTATCTGCTTTCGCTTTGAGTCAGACACTGCTGATGGCCTTCAACATATAAAAAATGACTTTATTAGCGCTTTAAAGCCATTTTTTAATAAAAAGACGTTAGACAAGCAATTTGTCATCTAATTATTTCACAATTGTACTCAAGCAGCCTTTTTGATCTGAAAAGGCTGCTTTCTTAATAGAAATCAACTAAATCGCCCCCTGATAAATATTACAAATAATAAACTATAGGGGGCTTTTGTCCTTATTTTATAGGTCATATAAGCTTGTAGAAAGCCCAAAATTGGGGGGCAAACTTTTGTAAATAAAAATTCAACTGTGCTGTAAATAAACAAAGGGACATTATGTTTAAAAATATTAAGATAAAACTTTATTTGTTAGCTTTATTTTTATGTTGCGCGTGCATAGCGTTTAATGCAAAAGCAGCCAATAGCGCCGCAGATCTAGAAACCGCAGGCAAAACAACTGTTGAGCTGCTCACAGAACTACAACAATCTATAGATGGCATATATAAAGAAGCTGCAAACTCTGATCCAAATGCTAAGATAGACTGGGCGTTTATAGGCGAATTCGGTAAGCTTTACGGTTTAAACATACTTGAGCTAAGACAGCTTACACCACTACAAAAAAGTCCTAAAGTTGGCGCAGCCATGTTCTTAGAGGTTGGTGCAGAATATTTGGTTAAAAACCTAGAAGAACAAATAAAACTATCTAATATCAAAAATAACACAAAATTAGATGGATATATCAAACAAGCAAATGCTAAATTAAATCAGATTAAGAATTTATGTAAAAGTAAGCTTTCCAGTGATGAAAAGAATACTTTCAGCAATATAGAAGCAGGAACAGTTTGTAAGAGCCTTAAAAACAATAGTACGAACACCAAGCTTAAAAGATTGTTTGAAATCACTAAAGACATTCCCGATTCTCTAAAAAAGACTATAAATAGAGGCATTGATCTCTTAAAATAAAATTTATATCAAAAATTGATCAAAAAAGGGCTATTTTTATAAAAATAGCCCTTTTTTAGTTAAAAACAGTATAACTTCAATATTTATTGACTATTTGAATATATAGTTTATATTAGAAATAAGTTAATAAATAATATGGAGGTTATATTATGAAAAAGCTAAGATTAATATTATCTGTTTTAACGTTTGCATTTATTGCATACAGTAACTTTGTAATCCCAATAGGCACAGGCACCAAAAGTTTTTGGAAAAACTGTGGTCTCTTTAATTATTCAAAAGATATCCAACAAGATAATAAAAGAATTTCTATACACGAAGCTGGTCACGCCCTTGTTGCAGACCTTTTAGGCTTTAAAGTAAGCAAAGCAACAAGAAAAGGTAAAAATGACTACGCTGGATATGTAGAATACTCTTACTCTAAAAGTAAGCAAAAAGAAAATGTAATGGTTAACCTTGCAGGTTATGTTGCCGAAGAATTGATTTTCGGAACATCTTGCTATGGTGTAAGTGACGACCTTAATAAGGCAACAAAGGCTTCTTTCAAATTAGCTGGTAGTGCCGGTCATGAGTTCATGCAACAAAACCTAGATAAAACAAGAAACCTAATTTATAACAATATCGACAAACTGCAAGCTTTAGCCGAAACTATAGATAAGCGCGTAACTATATCAGGCAAACAAATACACTCAGTTATCAAAGCAACCGGAGCCGCAGTAGCTGCTTAATATTTTTAAATACAAAAATTTATTTTGATAAAGATTGGCCTAATGCTTCCCAAGCGTTGGGCCATATTTTTTGCAAAATTTCACCTATGCATTTTGCATATTGCCTAATTTCCCATTGTGCATCCGGTGATATTCTTAGCTTATAAAAAGCAAACCAATTTCTTAAATTTGCAGTCGCATAATATTCTGTATAATTTCCTACAGGCACAACAGAGCGTGCTTGTTCCCTACAAACACCCTTTTCCTGTAAGGCATTATAAGCATTAATGGCATTACCATATGCATCTTTTAAAATTTGCGTACAGCCTTCTTGATCTTCTACCAAGCCTGCACTTGATTGCTTATTTCTACTTGCCTGTTGTCTCCAACTTTCAGGATAATAAAATTTACCGACAGGATCGCTAGAGTAACGCATAGAAACTTCGTTATAAGATTGAGTTCTGTGCCGCATCCATTCTCTTGCAATAAACAATGGTAGAACAACTTTGAACGTTGCACTTTGATGCTCAAAGGGAGTTAAGTGTTGATGCTTTGCAAGATAGTTCATAAGAACTTTATCACCTGCAGGATTATCACCTGTTTTTCCACTTGATGCATGAGATACACGAGCTGAAAGTACTGGCATTTGATCAATATCATACTTCTGCCCACACAACTTTGTACTTGCAACTAATTCTACTATCGCATATGGATCCTGTTGCCCATACGGATATTTTATTATACTCTCTTGGTCTCCACTTATAGGCTTCATACTACTTTTTTGTTTATTTACCTGTTCCATTTTTACTCCTAATCCAGTTTTTTAAAAATTCTTATATTTAAGGATTCGGGGTTCTTGCTTTTTCGCAAGCTCTTTTAAATATTGCACTATGCTTATAGCTTCAGGATAAGGTTGGCCATCACAGAAACACCATGGAAAATATTTTAACATAAGATCCATAGAACGTTCATCTATGACCAACAATTCGTCTGTATATTTAAGCGTCCAAAAGCAATCAAATAATACTCCCACCGCCATACGCCCTTCTGGCCCAGAAAGTTCTACTCTCTCCATTTCAGCACGTACAAGCTCCACTTTTTTATCGAAAGCAAAATTGCTTTCCTCTGGGACTACACAAGCTTCTTCCTGAGAAGATCCATCAGCAAAAACCTGAGAACAACTAACAGCAAACAAAAACATAAATCCTAAAACAATATTTTTTTTATCCATCTTTCAAACCCATTTCGTCATAAATTTAGTTATTATTAAAACCTAAAAAGAAAACTTGCGCGTACAAGTTTGGAAGACGGATAATATCAGTTCAAAAAAAGTATGTCAATGTCTAAACAGTAGGTAAAGTAATACCTTTTTGCTTCATATACTTACCACCACGTTGTGCATAAGTAACGTTACAAGATTCTTCACCTTTAAAAAATATAACTTGAGCAAGACCTTCATTTGCATAAATCTTTGCAGGCAAAGGAGTTGTGTTAGAAATTTCTAAAGTAACATGCCCTTCCCATTCTGGTTCAAACGGTGTTACGTTCACGATAATTCCACAACGGGCATAGGTAGATTTACCTAAACAAATTGTAAGAACATCTTTTGGAATTTTAAAATATTCAACACTTCTTGCCAACGCAAAAGAGTTTGGCGGCACAATACAAACATCACCTTTAACTTCAATAAAAGAGTTCGCATCAAAGTTCTTTGGGTCAATAATAGAACTCAAAGCGTTTGTGAAAATTTTAAACTCATCAGAAACTCTTAAGTCGTAACCATAGCTTGAAAGACCATAACTAACGACCTTCTTGTCATTAACAAAACGAACTTGCCCGTCTTCAAACGGTTCTATCATTTTGTGGTTCTTTGACATAAGCGATATCCACTTGTCAGACTGTATGCTCATTGTTTATCCTTTATTTTAAAAGTTTTAATTAAATTTTACCCAAAAATAATGTACTTTATACTTATAAACCAAGACCTTCCTGAGTAGCTTATTATCAAAGGATTATTTTGTGAACAAATTTAATGAATTTATTAATAACGAACTTAATCAACCACAAAAAATGGCAACAACTTTGCCAACAGGCCCAATGATAGTTATAGCTGGCGCAGGATCAGGAAAAACCAGAGTTATTACTGCGCGAATGGCCAACTTAATTTTAAATGAACAAGAAACTCCAGAATCTATCATCGCTCTAACTTTTACAAACAAAGCTGCCGGCGAAATGAAAGAGCGTTTAATAAAATTCTTGGGAACTAATAGCCGAATACCCTTTGTGGGAACCTTCCATTCCTATTGTTTATTAATTTTGAGATCTAATCCAACACTTCTACCTAATCCACAATTTAGTATCATGGACGGTGACGATCAAAAATCTTTAATAAAAAAAATATTAAAAAAGAATGGCTTAGAAAAACAATTTTCACCTGCAGATATTTTGTATCAAATATCAAATGCAAAAAATAAACTCGAGATAAATTTTGACGATAATCTTATAAACCCGATGTTCAAAGAAATTTATTTAGCTTATGAAACAGAAAAAACAAGTTCTCACTGTTTAGATTTTGACGATTTACTTATACAGGTCTTAAAAATATTTCAGACAAACAAAAATTTTAGAAAGAGCTTTCAAAGCAGGGTAAAGCATATTCTTGTTGATGAGTATCAAGATACAAACTTAGTACAGCATGAACTTCTGAGATATATGGCACTAAACGATAACAAAGAATTTGTTGCAAAATCTATCTGTGCCGTTGGCGATCAGGATCAGTCAATTTATTCCTGGCGCGGCGCTATGGCAACAAACATGTTAAAATTCCAAGACGATTTTGCGCCAGTAACAGTTGTAAAAATAGAACAAAATTATAGAACTGTGCAGCCTATTCTTGATGCCGCAAACTCTGTTATCGATAATAACAAAGAACGTACACCAAAAAAATTGTGGTCCGAAAAAAAAGCAAAAAACCGGATTATGGCTGTTAATTGTCACTCAGAAATACAAGAAGCAAAGGCCCTTGCAAGCTTTATAAAGTGTTTACCCAAAGAAACAAAATTAAGTAACGTTGCTGTTTTATACAGAACTCATTATCAATCAAGAAATATAGAAGAAGCGTTAATTAGAAATTCTATTGCATACCAAATTGTTGGCGGCATACGATTCTATGAAAGAAAAGAAATAAAAGATCTTCTTGCCTACTTAAGATTGATCGTAAACCCTTTTGATAGAACAAGTTTCTTTAGAGTAATTAATTGTCCTAAACGAGGCTTGGGTGATAAATTTGAAGAAATAACATATGGACACTGGCTACAAAACCCATTATTAGATTTCAAACAAATATTACAAGTTTTGCTTGAAAACCCTGAAGTTAATCTTACTCCAACAAAACGTACTGCCTTGAACTGCTTCTTAAGCATCTTCGCAGGCTCTAATAAAGATCAAGCTGCAAGTAGCATAATTGAAGATATAGTTGAAAAAAGTGAATATATAAGTTATTTACAAAGAACATTCGATCCAAAAGAAGCAGAGAGCAAGATAGAAAACGTAAAAGAATTCGTTCAATCTATTTATAATTTTGAAAAAGATAAAGAAGATAAAAAAGAAAACACATTAGAAAACTTCTTATTTGAAGTTGCCTTGATGCAAGAGAAAATGAACTCTAAAGAAAATAAGTCTGATCAGGTTCAATGTATGACTCTTCATGCCGCAAAAGGCTTAGAATTTAATACTGTTATTATTTCTGGGTTAGAAGAAGGCATGCTACCAAGCTCCAGGTCTTTGTATAGCGATAAGGACCTAGAAGAAGAACGTAGACTCTTTTATGTTGGCATAACACGGGCAGAAGAGAGACTTGTTTTGCTTAGAGCAAATTATAGAAACAGCTTTGGCCAAATTAGTGATCAAGTTGTATCCCGATTTTTAACAGAAATTCCAGACAAGTTGATTAAGAATCTTGATATCTCTGAATGTAGTGATATCAAAACCTCTGTTCAATTTAGTGCGTGGATGGGATTAAGAAACGAAGCCTCTTCTATTTTTACATTTTCTGATTTTGCTAGAAAAATTAAACCTGCAAAAAGAACTGTTGTAAACAAAGGTTATACAACCAAATACAGAGCCGTTACAAACAAACCTGTTGCATCAAAACCAAAATTTAATAACTCTAACTCTGTTGCTAATGCAACAACTTGCGATTGGCGCAAGAACCAAATAGTTAGTCATAAAACTTTTGGAAATGGAATTATTAAGAAGGTTGAGCCTAGAGATACTACTACTTATTATCTTACTATCAGCTTTAAGACTGGTGACAAAAAGATACTTTCAAACTTTGTACAAAGGGTTTAAACCCTTTGTACAAATTAACTCAATTTACGACGAAATAGCTTTACTCAAAAATTGATTTAAGGCTTCCAGTTTTGCATTTAAATTTAACATAACTAAAGTTCTATCAAGCACAAAAGGGTGTTTAATAGCATAATCATCACAAGTGCTTTTTTTGAGGAAAAATACTACATATGATATCACTAAAAAAATAAGGTTTTTTCTACAAAAAATTTTAAACGCTTTAATACGACCATCACCAAAATAGTGATTTAAAGATTTACCTAAACCTAGATCTGAACTCATAATTAAAGCAAATAACAAAAACCCAAAAGTTCTACCAAATATCTTCATTAATAAAGGATTAAACCACAAACGTAATATTTTATCGCAATGCTTAGTATTAAAGAAAAAACCTTGCTTTGGCAAATCTCGTAAAGCCTTGTACAATTCCGCTTTTTGAACATAAGATACATTTTTGACAAACGAATAATAATTAGCTCCTGTTAATTTCAAAAACATTACCACTGAAGATAATGGCTTTTGAGTAACCAACGCGCTGATAATATCAGCATAAACTTCTTCATTCAACTTTCCACAAGCTTTCAGGTAAGATACATTCTCTAATAATAATAAATCTGCTAATTCTTTTCTCTTCGTTTCGTCACTTTTATTGTTATATCCATCAAGCTTAAATCGTTTTAGATGCCCAAATTCATGACCTAAAATTGCTGCTATAAAAGAATCTGGAATTTCTCTAATTTCTTCCTCGCTTATCGAAAGTAAAGATTTTGCAAATTCTCTTACTTGCTCCTTTTCAGATCTAAAGTAGGTATTACTAAATTTACGAATTTTAGAAAAAAATAATCCTATCGTAAATCTGACCGGCGCAGTCTCAGAAGAATTAGAGGGCAAAAGGATACTAGCACCAGGAACAAAAATATTAGCCAAAAACAAAGGAGTAGAAAATTCCTCTAACGATATTTTTTTCTTTAATTGATCACCAATAGAATGCAATTTTGGAAAAAAGTCTATTTTGAGCTCCTGGTAATCCCCAAGCACACCAAGATATAGTTTTAAAAACTCATAAAAGTCATCGCCCCAATCTTTAATATATGTTAATAACTCTTGTGAAAACTCAAAACTTGGTGTCGCATCTATTGCAATAGAATCTTTTTCAACCTTTACACATTCTGCTTCCCTGCTCTGTTTATTAACCTGACAACTCAAACCTGCTGGGTCTCCACCGTTAGTTAAATCACCCCAATCTAAATCAAAATAAGCACAACTAAGTAAATTGCCAAAAGTTTTATCAACAACACAACCAGTGATACGCTCGTTATCTTCTACTGAATAACAAATAGAACGGCCTTGCGCTTTCTCATGACAAACATCAAATTGCTCAGGTAATACAAAAGGATCATTATTTTCTGTATTCTTAGTATTATTAGAATTAGACGAACCAAAAGCTTTTTGTATAAATGGTGTAGCAAAAGCTAAAAAAGGTAACGCTTTTAAGAATCCACCCAAATATTTCTTTTGTTTAGGATTCATCTGGCAATCGTTTTCTTCTAACTTTACAGCCTGATCTTTTAAGCTTTTTACAACTTCATCAGTAATAGAATCCAAATCTTGCTGTTCTTTTTCTGTTTGATTCTTTGGTTGGACATATAACAGAATTGGACAAAGAGGTTCAGAGAACATATCTGTTTTATCAACGCTTATCGCATTAAACTGAAATCGTTTATAAATTATTGATTTGATACAGCTAACTATATCTTCAGAATTTTTTATATTTTTTAGTGTATCAATCACGAACTTTAAATTGTTGGTTGTCTTTATTACTAAGTTTAAATCTTCTCTTGTTTTTATATTCTCAAAAAGATCTTTTACCTGAGGAACCATAAGTTCTTCAAACCCAAAGCTACCTTTTTTTATAGCCTCTGCTAACATATTGACATCTTTTACAAACACTTGAGAAGGAGGAGAATCACTACCACATTCAAGCCCATGTTTTTCAACTAAATCTTGCCATTTCCCACCAAGATTAAAACCAATACTTTTATCAATAAATCCTTTGACCTGTTGATCAGAGATAGCAACGGAGAGATGCTGTTGTTGCATAGGCAACATTGTAGAAAAAATTGTAAAAACAGACAAAACAGCTAACGCTGAAATTTTTTTGAAAAAATTCATAATAACCTCTATTTTTTATTAAATAACACAAGTATTTTTGTATTTAAATATACTTATAATATATTAAAAAATAGACAATTTGTCAAAAATTAGCACAGTTTGCCAATTTTGGCATTTTAAGCTAAATTTAATAGGTAATTTATGGGATTTTAGGGGTTTTCTTAGGTTTTATTTGGGTTTTATTTAATGCAAAAACGTGTTTTTTCTAACAAATTCATCAAAATAGTGTTTTTTTTACTTATTTTGTTAAATTTTTCATCAAATTCTTTTACACAAGATAATCAAGACCGATCTGTATCAGAATCTCGAATAAAACGTTTTGCAAAAAAGAGCCTAGAAATAATCAAAGATAAAGCATACTTAATGGTACCATTGGCCTGCTTGGCACTTTGTTCATCAGAACAAACAAAAAATATTATTTTAAATCAATTAAGACCAGAAAATCTGGTTAAAAACTTTGCAACCAATTATCTTCTTACAACCTTTGAGTCGACCACCCACGAACTAGGCCATGCACTAACAGCTAAAGCTTTAAATAATGATCCAATTAATATAGAACTTGGGACAAAATTAGAAAAAAGTCAGGAACCTCTTTTTAAATCCAAAAACCTACAAATAAATAATTTGAACTTAGAATCAGCAAGAGCTCGATTTAGAATACCAAGAGATCCTAAAACCTTTGTAACCAATAAAAATAAACTTGCAGCCTGCTACTTAGGTGGAGGGTTTTTTAGTCTTTTTTGTCATTACATTAAACATTTGGGCTCAAAGTTGGTCACAGACAAACAAACCAACTTCTTTCTAGACAAGCATGTAATGAATCAGATATTTAATGTTTCTGTACCAATAGGAACAGAGGGAGATAGCGACGCTGCTCTTTTATGGAAAAACTGCTTAAATATTCCTGGAAAAATAGTTAAAAGCGAAACTCTTGATGCATCACGAACCATATTATCTTTGCTATATCATGTGCTTATAGCATATAAAACACGAGCAAACCCGGACGCTAACATTTTAGAAATAATGTCTATCGCTCTTTTGAACCACGAATTAGATTACCTAAATTTTCATGCATAAAGCTGGCCACCAGTACTATAATTACAGGTAAATGGCATTGCCTCATTAAATTCTTTTAACGCAGAGCTAACCTCTTTTATCTGTTTTTTGTTAAAGGGATGTTTTTGCCAATCACCAACCTTAAACTTTAACTCACAGGCCAATGGACGACCTTTATAATTAAGTTGCCCACCTTCTGCCATCATCTTTATAACAGAAGAATCTGTATCTATTTTAAAATCAGTGCCAACAGTCAAACCATTAGGAAGCTTTGCACCTTCACCGGGAACAACAAAATAACCCTCTTTTGTTTTTAAAATCTGATAAAAAATACCATATAAAGTTGGATCATCTTTAAGATAAGGGCCCTTCCATTGGTCAGAATAAACAAGATTTAAGCCTCCAACCTCAGAACCAATAAATTTCTGTACCGTTAAAAAATCAATATTAACCTTGTTGCTACCAGTACTTAAAATATTACATTCTCTATCTATTTGATCTAGGGCATTTGTAATTTGAGCCAAATCGTTAGCAATAACAGAAGTCACAAAATATGGTTTATTATAAACAATACGTAAGACAAAAACTGCAACTAACAGAACTAATAAAGCAATACTAAAGATAGGAAAATATCTTTTGACTAATTTATTCATAACTCTCTCCCCCGAAAATAACTCCTTATCAACCCACGGCAACAATAAAAAGCTACTATAAAAATAGAGCTAAAATAAAGAATCTTAGTATTTTATAAGAGATGACCTAAAAAATAAATCCCAACACCTATAAAAATTAAACCCGTTAGAAGTGACAAAATCTTTAATTTTTTTTCACTAATACAGCCACCAACTAAGCTTGCGATTAATGCAACAACGGCAAGAACACTAAAAGATCCAACGGCCACCATCACACTACACAAAAAAATCTGTTGAATATTTAAATGAGAAACTCCAGGAGGCAAAATCTGAACCCCTATAACCATAAAAAAGAACAAAACTAGAGGATTTAAAATTGTTAAAACAAAAGATTTTAAAGCAGTGAGACATACCCCAGACTTGCTTTCAAGGCAAATATAATTTACGCCTTTGCGCGCCTTTTGCAGAGAATGGATACCTAGTAGTATTAAAAGAACTCCGCCAATTGTATCTACAAAAAACATGAACTGTTTAGATTCTTGTAAAACAGCTAGTACACCAACCAGCCCCAGAAAAAAATAAAGACCATCAGCTAGGCATGCTCCTATAGCTGTCGCAATTCCTTTTAGTAAGCCATAAATGGCACCCCGATTAAAAGTTAGAATAAAAATAGGACCAAAAGATGATGATGCTAAGATACCAATAAGAAAGCATCGGAAAACGATCATATAAAGATTATTCATTAATCCCCTCAGATAAAAAACTAAAAATTTTATATTATTTAGTATACCATAAAGTACTTAACTGTTAAAACTCGTAAATTCGCATACCTAGAAATAAATGGGAATAAAAATGCAAAATAAACTTAAATTTGGAACAGATGGCATCAGAGGAAATGCCGACCAATACCCCTTCACAGAAAACGCTTTAAAAAAACTCGGGAAAGCAATTGCTAAATGGAGCACATTTAAATATAAAAAAAATAACCCTAAAGTTTTAATAGGGCATGACACCCGCATATCTTGTGACAGAATAAAACAAGCATTAATATCTGGATTAAAACAATATTCATTAAACATTATAGACGCACAAGTTTCACCAACTCCAGCAATATGCCAGTTAATACAAAAAACTGATCTAGGCTTTGATTTCGGCATAGTTATTTCCGCATCGCATAATCCCTACAAAGATAATGGTATAAAGATTTTCGACAAACAAGATACAAAATTAAATAAAACCGACGAAGAGCTTATCGTTGATTTCTTTGAAGAAACAAACATTGAAAAAACGCTAGAAACAAATAGTGTAAAATTATGGCAAGATGCAAACTCAAAGTACAAAAAAAATATTTTAAACTTCTTTGAGCCAAACTTTATGCAAAATTTAAAAATCGTATTAGATTGTGCAAATGGTGCAACATATAAAATTGCACCTGAAATTTTTGAAGAACTAGGAGCACAGGTTATAACGATTGCAAACTCTCCTGATGGTAAAAACATAAATAAAAACTGTGGCGCCCTGCATCCAGAAAATCTCAAAAAAATCGTACTAAAAAATAATGCCGACATAGGTTTTGCTTTTGATGGTGACGGAGACAGGCTAATTGCAGTGAACCAAGATGGCGAAATACTGGACGGTGATGATATACTGGCACTATTACTAACTCATCCTAAATTTAAAGACATAAAAAAGCTTGTTGGAACAATAATGACTAATCATGGTCTTGAATTATTTTTAGAAAAAAACGATAAACAATTAATTCGCACCTCTGTTGGAGACAAATATATTGCAGCCAAACTAGCTTCCGAAAATCTTTTATTGGGAGGAGAAACCTCGGGGCATATTATAATGAAAGATTATATAAACTCTGGCGATGGCATATTTAATGCACTAAGAATTGTCCAAACAGCAATTATAACGAATAATTGGAAACTAAAAAATTTTACTAAAACCCCGCAAATCATGCTAAATCTAACAGTAAAACATAAACGTGATTTGTCTATTGACCCATACAAAAAAATAATAGCAAAACACAAAAAACTATTAAATTTGGGTCGCGTTGTTGTACGATATTCGGGTACTGAAAATTTACTACGAGTAATGGTAGAAGATATAAAAGAAACTACAGCCAAAGACATAGCGAAAAAGCTTGCACAAGAACTTAAACTAAGCTTGAATTAAATAAAGGGATATATTATGAAAATATTAAAGCATATAGAAAACATAGGATCAGGATTAAAATCCCTATTCTTAAGCGGCTTATTCACCATATTACCGATTGCTGCAACAATCTTCGTTGTAACATTTACCTACAATATCTTAGCGAGATGGCTATATCCCCTCAAGCAACTAGAACCTATGTTTTTACAAAATATACCAGCGGCTGAATTTGTTATTGTTACATTAGCAATTTTAATGATTGGGGCCCTAATCAAATTTTTATTAATAACACCGATTATACATTATTTTGAAAGAGTTATAGCAAAAATACCCCTTATCAGAACGGTTTATTCTTCAGCTAAAACATTGGTAGATTTCTTTGATGTGCCAAACCCTGCAACAGCCAGTAAAAAAGTTGTTTTAATAGAATATCCCCGAGAAGGCTCTTTTAATATTGCATTCCTACTCGGATCGGCAGAAGATAATTTTCGCAAATTAATACCAAAAGAAAAAGCTGGCGCAGAAGAATATTTTAAGGTTTTCATGCCCAACTCTCCTAATCCAACAAGTGGTTACTTCTTCATTTTACCTGAAAGTTCTATCATTCATACAGATATTACTTTTGAAGAGGCCATAAAAGCTGTTGTATCCTGTGGATTAATCACACCGGAAACAATAACCAAACTGCCCTAGCTTATGGTTTTAGCTTTATATTTTTTTAGGCGCTTTTTCAGATACTTTATTCTGATCAACACGCTACTCACCTTATTATTTAATTTTATAGAATTTTTTGAAAAAATTGCAAGAGTAAAAAATGCCACAACATGTATAGTTTTGCATTTTATAACACTAAATATTGTACCTTCGTTTTTTTCAAACTTTCCTATTGCCAGCTGGCTTGCAACATGTTTATTCTTAAAAGAATTGGCGCAACAAAATGAACTTGAAACTTTTGCAATATTAAATATAAAACCACAAAAACTTTTTAATCTTTTTTTTATGGCAGGAATAACTTTATCTATAATTTCTTTCATTGGCACAGAGAATATATCTTTAAAATTACAAAATAAAGCTGAAAAATTTAAGTTAGAAAAATTTAAACAAAATTCAAACCAATTAATATTAAACAAATGGCTAACTCTACCAAATATAAATGCCCACGATCTTTGTTATTTTCAGTCCTTAGACCTAAAAAACAATAAAGGAACAGACCTCCTTTTATTTTATATGTCTGATGATTTTATAATACAAAAAACAATAACAGCTAAATCTTTTAAAACTTCACCCAAAACAAACACTGTTCAAATAACAAAAGGCTCAATAATTCATACTAAAGATAGCAATCTAGAAAATATCGATAATCTGAATTTAGAACTACCAAGTTTTTTCTCTCAGGTTAATCTAAGTATAGAAATACCAACATTATTTTTAATCACACAAACACTTATAACCCAAAAGAACATATTACCTAGAAACCTTTGGTATAATCTGCTAAAGCAATTATTGAAACGTATGTTGCTACACTTACAAGTTATAATCTATCCATTATTAACATTCTGTTTCTTTTTTATATTGCCATATGACAACAAATATAAATGGCTTCTAATGCTGATTCCATACCCTCTTATTATGTTACTATTTACTATCTCAGAAATAGTTTCTTATCCATTATTAATACTGACAATAATTATGTGTAAAAAAAGACTTGAAAAAACTTATTAATACCCTAAAATTATTTATTCTACTTGTATAAGTGTGTGTATTAATATTTTTTACTAACCTAACTCTAAAAGGAGTCATAAAGCATGAAAAAGCTTTTACTTTTAAGCGCATTGAGCGTAGTGTTTTGTTCTAATTCATCCGCTGTTATTAAGATCGTTGATCTTAATAACACAAACAACAAAATAGAGATTAATAAAAACTATAATAGCCTTAAAGCTGTCGTAAAAAACAATAAGAAAAAATTCAAAGACGAAACTCTAGTGTTTAGCCAAAGTTCATGCTTTTTAAACACCATAAGCGGAACACCTATAATTACTATCCTCAATAAAGATGGACAAGTTGCAACTATAGTTGAATGTGGTTGTAGAGTTCCAAACTCAGATAAAAATACAAAAGTAAAAAAAGATGAAGACATAGCATTCATAACTCCATTAGAAACCATTGATCATTTATATACAGCAAATAAAACAACCAAACATATTTATGAAGGCAAAAGAAGTGGCGTTAGAAAACTAGCTCAAACCATGGCTCTTGCAACACAACAAAGCTATCAAGAACACTTGATGGAACAATTTCAAAAAAATACCCCTATGTGCTGGACATTAAAAAGCAATGATCAAATTACAGCAATACGTAACAACATTGAACGCAACATTAAAGAAGAAAAATTTGTGCCAACAAATAAAACATTACTTCTTTTAAAGCTGCCTAAGGATCCAAAGCTAGAAAGTATTGATGATGCTAACTTAGAATTTTTAGGAACTTATTTTGAAGTTTATCCAATTACTGATAAAGAGGTTGTAAAATTCTTTGAAGATAGTGATAAAATATTTGGAAAAATATGTGGCGCTATGGGCGGATCTAAACCTGAACATATTAATGAAGGCTTTGCAGAAGTCTTAGTTAATGAAACTGAAAAAGCATATGAAAAGTATGACCCTACAAAACTTGCAATTCTTGCAGGAACATTTGTAACTGTTACAATGTTCAAGGATGAAATTAAAGCTTTAGTTAGAAATGGTAAAAAGAAACTAACTGGAGGCCATGAAACTCTTACAGATAAATTCTTTGGACCTAAAAAAGAATCTGCAAAAGCTTAAATTTACTAAAAATTAATAAATAAAAAAGGCCCGGAATGTTCCGGGCCTTTTTTATTTATACACAAAATTTATATTTTATACTTTCACTTTATCTTGAATAAATAAAGCTAAAAACTCTCTGTTGCCGCTCTTTGCTCCAAGAATCGGAGACTCTACGACACCAACCTGCTTAAAACCAAATTCAAGCATTCCAGTTTCTATATTCTTTAAAACCTTGTCATAAACAGATTCATCTTTCACAACTCCACCTCTTGCAATATCTTCACGCTCAGCCTCAAATTGAGGCTTTATTAGCGTAATAATTCTGCCATCAGGTTTTATAAGTTTGCAGATAGCTGGCATAACTTTTA
>CAYVQB010000008.1:0-36067 GCA_964453985.1 uncultured Pseudomonadota bacterium | reverse complement strand
TCATATCAGCATTTAATTCAACTGCTTTTTTGAATGTATCCATACTTGCATCTACGGCAAACATTATTTTTTTTATTTCTGATTTACCTTCAACTTGTAAACCATTCCAAGAACCATCTTTTACATTCTTTGTATCTAAATAAGTATCTAGAAAATTTACGATTTCATTTAATTTTTGCATATAGCTCTCCCTTACTAAGCCAGCTCTTCCCAAAGCTTAAGACTAGCCTCCATACCTTGCTCAACCTTTTGCATCTTAATAGAAATATCATCATATTCTTGCGAACCATATAAAGCACATCCAAGCTCTTCCAGAAGGCTCGCTTTTTCTTTTTCAAGACGTGCTATCTTAGCTTCAAGATTCTTCCTTTTTTTTACCAATTTATAATCTTGCTTCTTTGCAGGCTTTCTTGTAGCCTTTGGCTTTGTAATATCAGCTCCACTCTTAATAGACTCTTGCTCAGCTTTTTGATACAAAAACGTATCATAGTTGCCAACGTAAGAATGCACACCATCTTGATTTAAATCTAAAACATGGTCAGCCAGCTCATTTAAAAAGCTACGATCGTGAGAAACAAATAATATTGTCCCATTAAATTGCTTTAATGCTTTTAATAAAATCTCTTTTGATTGTAAATCTAAATGGTTAGTAGGTTCATCAAGAAGTAAAAAGTTTGCATTTTGCAACAAAACCTTGACCATTGCAACACGGTTCTTTTCACCACCACTCAAAACTTTTATTTTCTTATCAACACTATCTCCGGAAAATAAAAAAGTTCCTAAAAAGGCTCTGACTCTTGCCCTAGACTCACTAGTTGTGCAAGAGTTGTCTACTTCTTCTAAAACCGTATTTTCAAGATTTAAAGATCGATTTTGATCTTGTTCAAAAATTGTTAAATCAACATTATAGCCAACTTCAACGCTACCAGAATCTGATTTCAATTTACCAATAATAGTGTTAAACAAAGTTGTTTTACCAACGCCATTAGGAGCAACAACAGCAACCTTTTGCCCACGTCCAACTTCAAAGTTTACATTTTTAAATATAAGCTTATCATCAAAAGATTTGCTCAAATTTTTAACTGTAAGAACAACTTTGCCAGATCGCTTTATATCATGAAAACTAAAGTTTACATTGCCTTGCTCACGCTCTAGGCCTATTCTTTCAAGCTTACCAAGAGCCTTCATCTTACTCTGCGCCATCTTAGCCTTGCTAGCCTTGGCACGAAATCGGTCAATAACCTCTTTTTGTTTTTTTATATACCGCTGTTGCTCCAAGTATTGTTTTTCTAGTAATTGCTTATCAGTCTCTTTTTGTTGTAAATATTTTGTATAATTACCTCTATAAACTTTTAGCTTGCCCAGAGATAATTCATAAATATAATCACAAGATTTGTCTAAAAAGTATCTGTCGTGAGAAACAAAAAGAAACCCAAAATTAGAGTTTTGTAAAAATCCTAAAAACCAGTCTTTAGCAACAATATCAAGGTGATTAGTAGGCTCATCAAATAAATAAAAATCTGCATCCTGCAATAAAAGCTTAACTAATACTAAGCGCATTTTCCAACCAACACTGAGTTCTGTTACAGGTTGATCAAATTTTTCTGAACTAAACCCTATACCAGAAAGAATCTTTTTAGTCTTAGTAAGCTTTTGACTATACTGCAACTCGGTTAACTGGTGCTGTAAATATGCATAACGCTCTACATTCTTATCATTATCTAACTTATGCTCAAGCTCTTGCGATTCCTTTTGATAATCAGCTAATTTGCCAAAAGTAGTAAATGCCTCTTGTAAAACATTTTTATCAGACAATAAAACTACTTCTTGAGGCATATAAGCAATTTTGCAATCTTTAGCTACAAACACAGATCCTGAATCTAGCCTTTGTATCCCAGCTAAAACCTTTAATAAAGTCGTTTTACCTGAACCATTACGTCCAACAAGACCAATTTTTTGGTCCAAGCTTATACTAAGCGAAATTTCATCAAAAACGGGCTGCTGCCCAAAAAACAAACTTACGTTTTTTCCATTTATCATGTTTAAATTCCCATCCCACGCTTCTTTAAGCTCTTTTGCGAAACAAAAAAACGTTTCTTTTTTTCTATTCCAACTTTTTGAATTAAATGATAGAAAAATTCCCTATCAGGTCCCTTTACAACCGCCTGTTCATGAGCTTCAGCCAAAACAACCGGATAACCCCGCCCTTTCAGACTTTGATCTATTGCAACCTTGCAAACTAAATTCAGCTTTTGTACATCTTGAGCTATCCAATAGGGCACTTCAATTCTAACAATCTCAGCCCCTATATTTAAGTACAAAAAGCAAGGTTTTAGGTGGTCAGGATAATCTTTGACTATCTTTGAACGACTATAAAAAACAGTAGTTCTACAGTTTTCACCCAAAAACGACCTAGTTATTGTTGTATCAATCAAACCATCAACAGCGTTACAGCCAAAAGAATCGTACTCTTTATGGCATTTTGGGCAATCGGCTATACTGAACCTACACAACCCAAGCTTTACTAAGTTTACCAGTTCTTTACTCTTTGGAAAGCTAATAAAGCCTGCAATAAGCATATTATTTTCATAAAACTTGTTCAAATAATAAAGATATTTATTTAAAAAGAGATCTTTTACTTCCTGCTGCCTACTTTCAAGGAACCAAAAAACAAGGCTACCATCTACAAAACAAACAGGTGACTTATCCCTAAATTCAACAGATAGGTCAAACATTTTTTTTAATTCTAGCCCTTCTCGCAACAAATCAACCAGTTCCATTGAAAATTTTATTTTGTCATTAATATTAAAAAGATCTTCTGGTAAAAAAATTTTAGGCTCACAATGAAATTTAGCAGCACCCTGAGAACCATACTCTAAAAAACAACCCCCTGTATTTATCAAAAAACAACCCGCTCCAGATAAATGTCTGTCAGGATAGACTTGAGATCCATCTACGGATAACACAGAATATTTCTTTATGTCAGCGTCTAGCTTAAAACTGTCATTTAAATTACCCTGCCAAGAAGGCACAAGCAAAGAACAGTTAGCCCGCTCAACTCGTTGCAAAAAAGATTCATCTTTTGAAATCATATCCCAGGTTTTTTGAGCTAATTCACTTTGATCTTTTAAATCGGGAAATAACTTTGTAGCCAAGTTTATTATCTGGCCTGCTAATTTATTGCGATCTAACATATAAGACTTTTCGCTTTATGAGCCTTAGAAATTCTTTATTATAAAAAATAAACTGAAGGAGAAATATCATATAAATAGACAATCCTCGCAAATCATTAAATAATATTTGCGCAGGCAAACCTAAAGCAAAAGCTGCAACCATTTCAAAAAAGTATCCTAAAATGCTTATAGCTATATATCCCAGGCTAAAACCTTCTACAGATTTCGCAAAAAAAATTTTTATCATTTGTGGTATTTTTTTCCAGAGACCCGTAAAAATAGAAATCCAACCTAAAAAAATTCCAAGTGGATTATAAACCAAGACTGCAATTATAACAATAGAAAAAGCTATCAAAATGTTGAACAAATATATTAATAAAATTCTTTTGTCTGTTCTATAAGAAGAATATAAAAAACGCTGTAAGACTAAAAGCATATAAGAGAAAGTCATTAGCGGCATCATGACTTTATAAACCATGGGTAAATTAGCACTAAAAGCATATGCTAAACAAGCAAGCTGACCATGCATACCAATAAGAATGAAAAGGTCACTTAAGCCTTTTGTGCTTTTTAATTTATAATTAAGAAAAACTTGAGGAAGATAGCTTATAAAGAAGATTATATTCGCCATCCAAATGGCAAAGTTTGCAAAGAAATTACAATCCAACAAGAACTCTAATCCCTAACGTTTTTGTATAAAAGGAAACAGGCATCAAAAAGTTACATTTTTCGATATCCAAACCAAAAACATTCACATATGCATTATCAAGTTCTTTAATAAAAACTTTCCATATTTTTTGTTCATCACAAGCATAAAAATTAAATAATAAAACAAATACTAAAAAAGTTATTACACCTCTTGCACTATTAAATAGCACAGGTGCAGAAAAATTTAAAATAGTGCCAGCTACAAAATCAAAAATGTAACCTAATAAATTAACTAAAACAAAACCCAAACTAAAACCTTCTACAGATTTTCTTTTAATAATTTTAGCTATCTGGGGTAAGCCCAGCACTATACCTGCAAAAGAAATAAACCATCCCAAAAGAGTTCCCATTAACAATGGATTTATCTTTATATAAGCTAAAGCAATAATTATAAAAAATATATTTAACGTATATAAAAGTTTATTATCCAATAATATTTTGAATTTTGAATAATAAAAGTTTTGCACCAAAAAAACAAATGATGCCAATGAATAAAGCGGTACCATAAGTTTATAAACCAATGGAAAATCTAAACAAAAAACAATACATGCATAAAAAAAACAAATATTGAAATTACCCAAAACAAAAAGATTACTAACTCCTTTTGTGGATTTATTCTTAAAATTAAGATAAACCTGAAAAATAAAGCTTAATAAAAATATAGAGCAAGAACACAGTCCTGCCATCTTAGCCAAAACATTATAGTAACCAAACATTTCATATCTCCCTTATAGTAGTGCATATATGCACGAAGTCCTGGTTATTCGTGTACCAGGCAAACACTTGTATTTTTATCACAAGATAAAAGTCACTAATAGTGACAAATTTGAAAACAAAACAAAAGAAATACTTTTTCGTATTAAACAATCGATTTATACTTACTTTCTAAATAAATATATTAATAAGTATAACATGAAAAGGAATTCTTGAAAATTATCACTATAAAATGAGTTTTTTTGATAGTTCAGCATACTAAAACCTCATTTTATGCTGTTTTTTGCCAAAATTTAACTATTAGCGTTTTTTACCATACAACCAGAATTGTACACAAAAAATTATATAAAAAATTATACCTCTTAATGCAATCAAATGCGTCTGCAAAGGGAACCCTGAGGTTAACGCGACCACTAATTCAATTAAATTACCAACTCCAATTAAAGAGACAAGTAAAAAGCTAAAGCCTTCAACAGACTTTTTCAAATAAATTCTTACAATTTGGGGAATAAAATAAACTGACCAAATTAACATTGCAACCCAACCTGAAATCTCTCCTGCTATCTTAGGAAAGAACATAGCAAAAGGAATAAAACCCATAACTAATATGAAATCTAAAACATAAAACCTTAAAGCTCTAAAATCATAGGAATCTTTATCATAAAAAAAATGCTGTAAAAGTAATACTGAGACAGTAAAGAATGTTATAGGAACAAATATTAAATATGGCAATGGCAATCTACAATTATAAACATATAATAAAGTTGCTAAATAGCCGTTAAAGTATCCAAGCAAATATAATTCACTCAAACCCTTGGTAGATTTTCTTTTAAAATTAAGAACAACCTGTGGAACAACTGCAACAAAGTATCCTAAATTTATAATCCAAGGCATAAGCTGTTTAAAAAACTCTATATTTATCATTATCCCACCCCAAAATTTTGACTTTATAAGATTTTTTTATATTATTATCTTACTTATTTTTATTATAAAATTTCAATAAATAAATTAATCACGAAAGAGGCCTTCATGAAAACATCTACTATATTGGCAAAAATATTTCTTGTTTCACTTTTTCTAACAAAAACTATGTTTGCTATCGAATACAAATATGAACTTATAAATACAAGGCATAATAATGATTTCGCTGAAAACATCATCTTTCCACTAAAACCAATTAAAGAAAATTCAAGATTTTATACTCTCTGTGAAAAAAGCGAAACAAATCAAGATAACGAATTTATATACAAAGTCAGCCTAGAAGAACTTGAACGAAAGATTTGGTTTGCATCACTTCAAGGCAAAGCTGCAGGCATTCGCTTAAATACACTAGAAAATAATAAAATTTTATTATTAGATCAAAAACTTGTTATTAAACTTAAAAAATTAAGTAAACAAGCTTATAATAATACAAAAGAAAAATCACTAGGCAAAAAGATTAACCCAACAGAAATCGCAAAGAATTTCGCATTACTATTAGGCGTTAGTTCAAATTCTTTTTGTAGCAAAAGAGCGTCTGGTAAATAAAAAGTTTAAAAGTATCTTAAACAAAAAGCCCCCAAAAAACTTTGGGGGCTTTTTGTTTAAGATACTCGTTTTATTATTTAAAATTCAAAATAAAATCTATAAATAGTCTAACACCAGCGCCGGTAGCACCTTTACCCAAATAACTAACACCAGGAACACTATCAGCAGTTCCTGCAATATCCAAGTGAGCCCATTTTGTTTTTTCAACAAAATTATTCAAGAAACAGGCCGCAGTAATAGTTCCAGCTTTATATGCAGCAGAACCACAATTAGAAATATCTGCAACTTCAGATTTAATAGCAGCTTTAAAATCCTCGTCTAAAGGTAACGGCCAAACTCTATCACCAGAAACAAGGCTAACAGCCTGTAACTTTGTGCCAATAAGTTCATCAGGTGTCATCAATCCAGTAAAAAAATGACCCAATGCATAAGGACAAGCACCAGTAAGAGTTGCTATATCCAATATTACATCCGGTTTATAATATTTCTCTGCATAACAAAGTGCATCAGCTAAAATTAATCTACCCTCAGCATCAGTGTTTTGTATTTCAGCTGTTTTACCATTCATAAAAGTAATAATATCATCTTGTTTAAAAGATTTACCACTAGGCATATTTTCAACCAATGGCGTAATCCCTATAACATTAACTTCTGGTCTTAATTCACCTATTGCTTTCATGGTAGCAATAACAGCAGCAGCCCCACACATATCAAACTTCATACCACTCATGGCACTTGCAGGCTTCAAGCTAACTCCACCTGTATCAAATGTTACCCCCTTGCCAACAAGAGCAATCGTAGGAGCATTTTCCTTATCTGCTTTATACTCTATGGTCACAAACTTACCAGGCTCATCAGAACCAGAATCTACAGCTAAAAACCCACCCATGCCAAGTTCTTGCGCTTTCTCTTTGCCAAAGACATTACATTCTAAATCATAGTCATCAGCAATTTTTTTTGCTTCCATACTCAAAGTCATTGGAGTTATATGATTTGAAGGCATATCAGCTAAATGTCTTGCAAAGTTGGTAGCATGACCAATAGTTTTACCCTCATCCAAGCTTAAAGCAAAAGTTTGATCTGATTCTGAATCTAAAGCTAAAAAGAGTTCACCCTTCCACTGTTCATCTTCTTTTTTATCGCTTTTAAATTTTATAAATTCATAATCTGCCATTAAAGCAGCAATAACCATCTGTCTTACCAATCTTGCCTTAATTAAACCAAAAGGTTTTTCTTCTGGCACAGGCAAAACAGCATTTTTTATATCAAGTTTTTTTAATAAAATTACAGCAGAACCAACGGCCCTTCTTAGACTTTCAAGCTCATTGTTCCATCTGCTATCAAGCTTGCCAATACCTATAAAAACAAACTGTATAAGCTTTTTATCTTTGGTCCCTGTTAAAACAAAAGATTCACCCTTTTTTCCGGTGAACTTATGCTTCTTTAGAATCTCTTTTAAATTTGGATAATAATTTTTTTCAATTTCTTCGAGATTAACAAAATCACAAGTTGGCACAAAATTTTCTTTTAATAAAAAAACATAACCTTCTACATCATTCTGCCAAAAAGGCTTTTCTGAAATTCTAATATCTAACATAGAAACTTCCCCTGCATAAATTAAACTTATTTAACAAATTTTTGCAAAGCACTTTTGAGTGCCTCCAAACATAACAAAGCACATCGTAATCTAGTTGGCCCTAATTCTATTTTGATAAGCTTTAAAACATCATCTTTGTTCATGGCCATCACTTGGTCAACAAATTTACCCTTACAAAACTGGGTTAACATAGAAGCTGCAGCCTGACTTATAACACACCCTGAACCATCAAACGCAAGCTCTTTTATTTTTAACTTTCCCGTCTGAGAATCTTTTTCTACTATACCTTCAATACTAACGCTATCACCACAAGACGGGTTCTTTTGTCCACTAGCAAAATCTGGATCTTCTAACTTCTTCTTGTTCCTTGGGTACTTAAAATGATCCATCAATTCTTCTTGGTATAATTTATTTGTCATAAGTTTTTCCCAAAAAAATCTATCGCTTCTTTTAATTTATCCAAAAATACCTCTACATCTTGTTCTGTATTATAAGCAGAAAAGCTAACACGCAAACTAGACTCAACCCCTAATAATTGTGCCAATGGTTGGGCACAATGATGCCCACTTCTGACCGCTATATTATTATTACTTAAATATGCACTTAAATCATGAGCATGAATATTATCTATATAAAAAGAAACAAGATGGCCAGATTTTGCAAGCATATCCAAATTACCCAAAATGTGGCATCCATCTATTCTCTGCAAACCATCCAAAAGCTTTTTGGTTAAACCTGCTTCATGTTTTCTTAATTCATCAAAATTTAGATTCTCTTTGATGTAATCAATAGCAACACCTAAACCTATTGCTTGAGCAATTGGAGGAGTCCCTGCTTCAAATTTTTGCGGTGCATCACGATATACAGCAGGCTTAGCAAAAGAAACAGAATATACCATTGAACCTCCAACCTGATATGGAGGAACATGATCATGCAAATCTTTTTTAATATACAAAACCCCAATTCCAGTTGGTCCAAACATCTTGTGGCCAGAAAAAGCTAAAAAATCAGCATAGAGCTTTTTCACATCAGTTTTTTCATGAGCAATGCTTTGAGCTACATCAATCAAAACCTTTGCTCCAACAGAATGTGCCTTCTGAATAACTTTTTCAAGCAAGCCTGTTGACCAGATATTACCTAAAACATTTGAATCATAAGTTAAAGCTACAAGCTTCGTTTTAGGATTTATTAAGCTATCTAAGTCTGGAGTTTCTAACAAAAAGCTCTTTTTATCTAATTTTATAAAGTTAAGCTGAGCACCTTTTTCTGCTGCAAGCCTTTGCCATGGCAAAAAGTTTGCATGATGTTCGGCCTGGGTGATCAAAATATTATCACCAGCCCCAACATTAGCCCTACCCCAAGAATCTGCAACAAAGTTAATGCTTTCTGTTGTCCCCCGAGTAAAAACTATCTCTTGTGAATCTGCATTAACAAACTCAGCTACTTTTTCTCTTGACTGTTCATATAGTGTAGTAGCAGCTTCGCCAAGATCATAAATTGAACGGTGTATATTGGAATTATGCTTATCATAAAAATTGCTTACTGCTTGTACAACAATTTCTGGCTTTTGCGCCGTAGCAGCACTATCCAAATAAATTAGATCTTTTTTATGCTTAAATATGGCAAACCCAGACTTTATTTTTTTTGAATTAAAAGTTATCATATCTTAAAATTTCGTATTAAATATTAAATATTTTTATTATTTTTACTATTTGCAAAAATAAACTTTAAATAGGTATCATGAAAATTTTCAAAAAACTCTTTTTATTCATATTAACATCTAATTTTCTCCTTTGCTACTGGGCTAAACCTATATTCACTAATGATGAATTCTTTATAAATAGACTAAAAAATTATAATTTATGCCCACCACTAAAGTCACCTTTTTGTTATTCTTATAAAACAGAAATTTTATCCGGCTATGCAGATAGCAGCTTTGAGTTAAAACCAGAAATAGAGGGATTTGCAAAAAATAAAAATATCTCTCTTAATAGCTCTATACTTTTTAATCCTAATGTTCTATGTGATACAAACTTCTTAAGAAAATATCACATGGAACCAAAACCATTCAAGCAAAATATAGGACAAATATTTTACGCGCAAACAGATGATGAACTAATTATACCTTGCACTTTTTTTGATAGACATAGCGATAAAGTCATACTTGTTGGTGCAGGATTTGGAAACCCCCGAGAAAAAATGTCTTCTTTTTTAGATATGTTTTTAAGTTCCGGTTATGCAGACTCTAGTTACGATATAATTTTTTTTGATCCAAGAGGTCATGGACTTGATCAAGCAGAATTTAGTCTTAGTAAATGCTTATTAGGTGTAGACACATCAAAAACCAGACTTGGGCAAGAAGAAGAAAAAGATGTTATAGCTGTTTTAAGAAAAATTAGAACCTTAAAAAATTATAAACAAATTATAGGTTTGGGCATATGCTATACAGCTATGCTATTTGCAAAAACAGCAGCATGCTATCCTAATGAACAAACATTCTCAAAACTTATACTCGATGGATGCTGGCTATCTCTAGAGAATTTTGTAAAAAGAGTAATAAAAGATCCTAAAAAAATATGGTCTCCTCAATACGGTGGCTGGTCTAATAAATGGCCGTTCAAAAAAAAGTGGTGCCAAGATTTATCATTGGCTTTTGCTCAAGAGCTTTCCTATACAAAATTTAACCAAGTAACACTTTTAGAATATTTACCTAAAATTAAAGATATACCCATCTTGTTTTTTTATGGTAAAAGCGATGAGGTTATAGATAGAAGAGATAATGAGATAATGTGGAACCTTACCTCAACAGAAAAGACAATGGTCTTAACATCTAATCCTCACGTTATTAATCACCTAAAACAAAAAGAGTTATATAAACTTATTTGTGATCTTTTTATGGAACTTCCTCATGATAAATTCATAGAATGCTTGCAAAATAAAGATAAGCTAATAGAATATGAGGCTAGTAAAATTAAAAGCGTAAACTAAAGCAAGTATGGGGAAATAATGCTTTATCGAAAAGATTTTTTCAGAATATTTATTGTTATTGTCACTATGCTTCAAGCGAGTTTTAACGTCGCAGTTCCAATGGAGTTATCACAAACTAAACTTCGGGAATTCCAGAAAAATAAAACTGTGCAACTATCAAACAAAGTAACACGTTTAACAAATCAAACCAAGCTAACTAATCCTATACAACATAATTTAACTCTCCTAAATACATATATAGAAACACTACCTCTATATGCTCTAGAAAGAATTAACGCTTGGCTAGAAGAGATAATACCAGATCTTCATCTTTTTTCTCAGCCACTTATAAATCAGGAAGAAATAATACGTAACATTAACTTTAGAATTAAGATGATCAAAGACACTATAGAACAACTTTAAATTAAACAATAGGTATAATTGTGAACGCTTTATCAAAACTACTAATATTAACTGTATTTGTGTCAACTATCTCTACTCATTCTCAATCAATGGAAGATCAAGAAAGCAATCTTGAGACAATTGATATTCTTTATAAACAAGAAAAAAGAATAAATGAGCTTAAACACCAATTATTTCAAATAATTAGAGAACAACATGAATATAACAAACCAAGTAAATTTAAAAATTTTATAGCTAAACACTTTTGTGACAAAGCACTTTATAGCTTATCCCTTTCACCGATCAAATACCTGCAAGAAGATATATTTAAAAACTTAGAATCAAATACAAAGCTTATTTCTAAGATTCTTATAAATCATAATGGGAGAAATGTGATCCCTTTTCCCGGGATAACAAGCACACTATTGTTTAATCTTGCTACTTTTAAAATTTTACCACCAACCCTATCCAGCGTCATAACAGCACAAACTTCAAAATATTTATTTGATAGGTTTGTTAATGAAAAACGCTTGTTGTTAACAAACCTATCTATTTTTAACTCTATAAAAACAAAAAATAAAGTGGGAGATTTATCTCAAACATTTAGCTCTAAATTACAAGATTATATAAATTACCTGGAAAATTTCTTAGAAAAAAATCCCGAAACTATCTATAAAATTTGTGATGATTTTAAAACTCTAAAAATCGCAATAAAAGAACAAAAAGCAACAGAACAAATTGAGCTCAAAATTGAAGGTGGTATATTAACCGTAAATACTTTAGTTCAAGGCTCCGATAGCCTAAATCTCAAAGTTCCAAAAAAAGTTCTTAGCTTTACGAGAAACAATAATATCCGTTTAATTATAATAGATATCTTTCAAAAACTTATCATTGAAACAGCCCTAAAAGATCTACAAAAACAATATCAATACAATAAAGAAAAATTAAAACAAAAAATAAGAGTCTTCAAAAATATATTTACAAAAATACCAAAAATAGAAATTAAAGATTTACCTCACGAACAAAAAATTTGTCCTATATGTTGGCAAGATTTGGAACCCGAAAGTCATATATTTATTTTAGATTGCAATCATGTTTACGGTAAAGAATGCTTGAATGAATTACTCGTAAGGCCTAATCACCCTAATGCGTGTCCAATCTGTAGGCGCAATATTGCAAGTAACCCTAAAGAATTTGTTCTAACATAAAAAAAAGCCCCGTTCTTAACGAACGGGGCTTTTTTTAGAAATATTATTTATGATAAGCGTGTGCCGTTTGGCACAGGACCGGCAACAGTTGTCATCTGCATGTTACCTTCTTCATCTTTAGCAAAAAGCATCATACCTTCAGAAAGCTCTCCCATTAACTTTCTAGGTGCAAGATTGGTAACATAAACACCCTGCTTACCAATAAGATCTTCTGGCTTGAAAAACTTTGCAACACCAGCCAAAATCTGACGACTACCAAGCGTACCCAAGTCAACCTTTAACTTGTAAAGTTTATTTGAGCCTTTGATAGGTTCACACTCTAAAATAGTGCCTACTGTAAGTTTTACTTTCGCAAAATCATTAATATCGATAATGTCACTGGTTTCAGGTTTTTTGGGTTCTTCTTTTGTTTCCATCTTTGGTTCTTCTAATTCTTTTGAATGCTTTTCTGGCCTTACAAATAATGGGTCAATCTTTTTAAGAACAAAAGTTTTATCCCAAATATTCTTACGCAAATCTTGTTCGTAATCATTTTTAAAATCAAATTTGTGTCCTAATGCATCCAAAAGCTCTTGCATTTTTGTAGGCATTACAGGCCATAACAAAACACCAACTGTATAAAGAGAATGACATGAGGCATAAATAATTTCGGCAAAAAGCTCTTTATCATTTTTGGCTGCTACCCATGGTTGCATAGTATGAAAATATGCATTAACTTGCGCAATGAATTTCCATAAATTAGCAAGTGCAACATGATAATGATTATGATTCATCTCATCCCAAAAACTTCTGAATGCTTCTGCACATTGCTCTCTTAGAGCCAAGGTTCGTGTTTCGAAAGCGTCAGGAGCTGTAACTTTATCAAAACCATTATTTAAAGCTAAACTTAAAGTCCTATTCAGTAGATTTCCAAAACTGTTTGCAAGATCAGAAGCTACATGATTCTCTAACTCTTTTAAAGAAAAATGTCCGTCTTGGCTGATTGGCATCTGTCTTAATAAATAATAACGCACAGGCTCTACACCATACCACTCAGCAAGAAGATTAGGATCCATAATATTGCCTAAAGATTTAGACATCTTGCTTCCATCAGTAAGAATATAACCATGAACCAAAAGTTTTTTAGGCAAAGGCAAGCCCGCAGACATCAAAAAAGCAGGCCAATAAATAGCATGGAATCTCAAGATATCTTTTGCCATCACCTGTAAATCAGCTGGCCACAAATGTTCAAACTCTTCTTGTGATTTTTTATCTTCTTTTCCATAACCTATAGCACTAATATAATTGGTTAACGCATCACCCCAAACATAGACCGTGTGCTCTTTATTTTCAGGAAAAGGAATACCCCAATCTACACTCTTTCTTGAAATGCTTAAATCTTTTAAGCCTGACTTAACAAAAGAAACAACTTCATTCATCCGTTCTTTTGGAACTATAAAATCAGGATTTTTTTCATAAAATTCTAACAACTGATCTTCATAAGCAGATAATCTAAAAAAATAGCTCTCTTCTGATACTTCTATTAATTCTCGCTTGCACTCAGGACAACAAGAATCTCCCGCGGCAACAAATCGCTCACAGGGCACACAGTATAATCCAGAATAAACAGACTTATAAACATCATCGTTTTTTTTCCAAGCCTCTATTAACTTGTAAACAGCTTCTTTATGCTCAGGATCTGTAGTTCTTACAAATTTATTGTAATCTATCTCATACTTTTTCCATGCATCTTTAAATGTTGGAACAATTGAGTCTACAAATTCCTTTGGAGATACACCTTCTTTTTTTGCACATTCGGCAAGCTTTTGACCATGCTCATCTGTACCGGTTAAAAAGAAAACATCTTTTCCACATAGTTTATTCCATCTTGCAGCAACATCAGCAATAAGAGTTGAATACAATGTTCCTACATGAGGTTTGGAGTTTACATAATAAATAGGTGTTGTCACATAAAATTTATTATTTTTTGGCATCTGTATTTTCTTTCTTTGATTCTATTTTTAAATTATTTAAAGGCCTTAAGAATTTGTTCCACCTTAAAGATTTTGTCCAAAAATCAATTGGATGATTAATTAATTCAAACAACCATACAGGCTCTTGACTATCTACAGAAAAAATAACGAAACTAGCTCTACCATGGATTAAATCTTTATCTAAAAATCCCCAGTACCTACTATCTCTACTATTTTTACGGCTATCACCCATCATCCAATACTTACCTTCAGGGATCCTAATAGGGCCAAAACTATCTATGCTTTTTGCAGAATCTTGATAAAAATAATCGTACTCATAGGTTGGAGAATACGATTCTCTTAAAACATAACTACCATCTGAACGTCTAACAACTTCATCTTCGTTCATAGTATAATATGGTTGATCTGAAAAACTTTTCTCCGGAACATAAGTATAATTTACAGGATGAACTGTTTTACGTAAAAAACTAGGGACTCTAAATGGTCCAAAAGAATCTAAGTCTATAAAGCCAGTCATCTTTTTTAATTTAATCAAAGGATATGGATTTACATATTCTGTTTCATCAAGCTTTTTACCATTGAGATAAATTACTGTTTTGCCATTTTCAATTCTACCTTCAATAATATCTCCAGGAACGCCGATTACTCTCTTAACCCAATTATCAGGGCCAACACTTAAACCAAGTAACGGAATAGGAAATCCTATATATTTTTGCCAATAATAATCTACAGGATTTGATCTATTGTAAACAAACTCTGGATTATCAAAAATAACTAAGTCACCCCTGTTTACATCTTTAAAATTGTATATGAACTTGTTCCCCCAAATACGATCCCCAACTAAAATGTTCTTTTCAGCAGAACCTGTTGGGACACGATACAAGCCAAAGACATATGTTCTTAAAACAAAAACCAAACTACCTGCAACAACTATGGCCTCTAACCACTGTCTCCAAGCAGGCTTTGTTAATGTATTTAATTGTTTATAAGTTTTTTTTAAAAATTTAAATTTACTTTTTAAGTTAGAATAATCAGGCTGACCTTCTACGGTAGGCACAAAACTTTCTCTTAAGTCTTTTGAATAATCATCAGCCTGCCGCAATAAGTCTTTGCCTTTTCGGTATAAATCAAGCTCCCCTTTTTGCTGCCACTTGTTTATAATTTTTTCAAAATAAGCTCTTTTGGAATTATACTTTGAATACAACTTTTCAAATCTATCTTTTAAATTATTCATGAATTCTCCAGGTAACCTTGATCTATGCAAGCTTAACTGCAAGCCATAAATCTTCTATTTTTTTATTATCAATCTCATTATTTATAATATGTAGTTTATCAAACATATTATTAGATGGGAAAAAGTTATTATTATTCAAGAATTTTTTATCAATTAATTGATATGCTTTTTTGTTTGTAGGATTATACCCATGCTGTTTAAAATTCAACGCTGCACTTTTAGTAGAAATCAAAAAATCAATAAACTTATACGACAAATCAGCCTTATTGCTATTACTAGGAATAGCAATATTTTCAATAGCGATAAAACTACCTTTATCAGGCAAAACAAAATTAAAATCATTACTAGTCTCTAACAATTTTTTAGCGAATGCACTCGATGTTGCAGCTATTGGCACAATATCAGCAAAAAGATAATATTGTAGACTACCACTCATATAAATTTCTACCCATTTTTTTTGATCTTTTAATGTTTGCTTGATCTGCTCAATTTCTTCAGAACTAAGATTATTTGTTTTTCCATAAAGATATATCGCTGTTAAAAATATAATTTCTCGCGCGCCATCGGGCATACAGACTTCATAATTAAAGACAGGCTTTTTATAAAGCAAATCCCAGCTTATTTTATCTTTACAATCCGTAAAAAGATCTTTTTTATAAACAATACCTTCTACCGACCATGCAATAGGTAAGCTATACTTATTCTCTGGATCAAAATAACGCCCAAGGAATCTTTGATCAATATTTTTCAAATTACTGATTCTACTCTTGTCTATCTCTATCAAAAGACCATCTTTACGTAAAATATCAACGGCATAATCAGAAGTTGTTATTAGATCATAACCTGCGCCATTATCTATCTTTAATTTTGCTAAAAGCTCTTCATTTGTATCAAAATACTTAAGACGTACAGCTATCCCTGTTTTATCTTCAAATTCTTTAACAACAGATGATGGAATCATATCCGTAAAAGTAAAAACGTTTATAACTTTAGCTGGGGTAAAGAAAAATGTATAAATTCTGGGCATATATAAAAAAAACAAAAGTATAGCTGAATAACCTAGAACAATAATGATTTTGGAAATAAAACTATATTCTAAAAAACTAAACTTTTTTTCATTCATTTGAAATTACCCTATCTACTACCTTAAAAGAACTTACAAGCAAAACAAGAATACTACTTATCACTAAAAGCAAAGTAGACACTGCATTTATTGTAGGATCAATCCATGTTTTAATCATAGAATAAACATACACAGATAAAGTTTGAACGGTAGGACTGGAACAAAAGAAAGCTATCAAAAAATCATCTAATGATAGAGTAAAAACTAATAAGGCAGCAGCTATCAAAGATGGTTTTAATAAAGGCAAAATAACTTTAAAAAAAGTTTGTGCATAACCCGCGCCTAAATCTAAAGAAGCTTCAGTTAAAACAGGATCTAATTCCGCAAATCGAGTCCTTACTATTGGAACAACAAAACCTAATCCTATAACAGTATGCCCCACAATCAAGCTGCCATAACCTAATGGGATTTTAAAGAATGCAAAAATACTTAAAACACAGACAGCTAGAATAATATCAGGCAAAATAATATTTATATAAAACATGTTTG
Organism: uncultured Pseudomonadota bacterium; assembly: GCA_964453985.1. GTDB lineage: Bacteria > Babelota > Babeliae > Babelales > UASB340 > CAYVQB01. Next base: position 18,952 of record CAYVQB010000008.1, on the reverse strand, counting down.
TTAAAAAAGAATTTTTCCACCATCGACCGGCTAATACCAAGCTTGTTCCCAATAACAAGCTTAAAAACGTAGATGCACATGCAACAATTAACGAAACCATCAAAGCTCTGCCTATTTCTGGAGAATGCAAGAGGTTTATATACCATTTTAAAGAAAAACCTGTCCATTTTATACTTACACTTGATTCATTAAAGGAAAATAATACTAAAACAAATATGGGCAAGTATAAAAACATGTAAGAAAGAATCACTAAAAAAGGGGCCATAATGCGACCAAAAGCTTCTCTACTTGTAACCATGACCACCCCATAATTTTCTTGTTCGTACAAATTTCTTTAAAAAATTATAAACAAAATAACAAATTACAAAAAATATTAATAAAAATAAAATTCCCGTAAACGTTAAAGCTGATCCAGAAGCCCAATCTCTAGTCATTAAAAATTTCTCTACTATTGTGGCTCCCCAGAAGGCACTCTTGCCACCACCCAATAAATCAGGAATCGCAAATTCTCCAAAAGCAGGGATAAAAACTAATAAAAATCCAGCCATTATACCGGCACTGGAAAGCGGCAAAACAACTTTTTTAAAAGTTTGAGTTTTATTTGCACCCAAATCAGCAGAGGCTTCTAGTAATTTTTTATCCATCTTCTCAAGCACCGTATAAATAGGCAAAATCATAAATGGCAAATAACAATACACCATGCCAACAAGAATCGAAAAATAATTATTTAATAAATGTGTAGATTGCGAAATTATACCAAACTTACACAAAACAGAGCTAAATAGGCCACCCTTTTGCAACAAAAAAATCCAGGCATAAATTTGAACTATAAAGCTTGTCCATGAAGGTAATATTAACGAAAAAAGCAAGAAAGTCTTGAACCTCTTTATCTTCATTGCCAAAAAATATGCCATAGGATAAGCAATTATTAAACAAATAACAGCTGTAATAAAAGCCAATATAAGCGAACTCAGTATAACACTGAAATAGCGACTACTAAAAAGATCAAAATAGTTAGATAGCTTAAAATCTAAGCTATAAAAAAGCAAAACCAACAAGGGCAAATAAATGAAAAAAACCTGCCAAATTAATGCAGGAGCTGCAAAAACAAAGGGTAAATCTTCCTTTGCAATACGTCTTAAAATATTATTCATTAATAACCCCTAATGATCTAAGAGAACGACATTTTCTTTTTGGAAATACAAGTTTACTTGATCATCATAGTCTATTTCTTCTTGAGGAAAATGCTCTTCATTTTGCTCAAAGACCGTCAACATCTTACCGTTTTTTAATCTCACATCATACTGAGTAGAACGACCATAATATATAATATTATGTACTTTTCCAGTTAAATTATTAGCAAAACCTTCTTGCTCTTTCTTACTAATAAGAATTTTTTCAGGCCGGACACCCATAAACAAACGGCAACCAGGAATCAACCAATCTTTCTTTACAGGAGTAAAAACATCAAAGCGCCCCAAACCTTCCACTTCTACTTGAAACTTATCATCTTGGGTTCTCAAAATCCCTTCTACAAAATTTGTGGTTCCTACAAAACTTGCCACAAACCTAGAGACAGGAAACTCATAAATCTGCTTGGGAATACCAATCTGTTCTATATTGCCTTCCAAATTCATAATGGCCATCTGGTCTGCAACAGTTAAAGCTTCAAATTGATCGTGCGTTACATAAACGAAAGTCGTCTTTAGCTTGTCTTGCAAATTGATAAGATCAACCAAAACTTGCTCTTTTAATCTTGGGTCCAAAGCTGCCAAAGGCTCATCAAGAAGCAAAACATCCGGCTCACTAACAATTGCTCGAGCAAGAGCAACCCTTTGTTGTTGTCCGCCAGACAAACTGACAATAGACTTTGACTGAAAGCCAAGAAGACGTACAGTCTTTAAAACGTCATAAAGTTTTTCTTTAATAACTTCTTCTTTTACTTTCTTGATTCGTAAACTATATGCAACATTCTCGAAAACAGATAAATGTGGAAACAAAGCATACTGCTGAAACACAGTATTCACTCTTCTTTTGTAAATAGGCTCATTAGTAATATCTTTTTGACCAAGATAAATCTTACCAGAATCAACAGTCTCTAAACCCGCAAGCAATCGTAATAAAGTAGTCTTACCACATCCACTAGGACCCAGCAACGCAAAAAACTGACCTGCAGGAATAGTTAAGTTTAATTTATTTAAAATCAACTCACCATCAAACGTTTTTGTTACATTTTCAAACCTAATTTGTCTCACTAGGCTATCCTTCTATATATTATTGCCGCCTTTTGTGCTAAAAGCGACACCAGGAATAAACCCTGAATTATCAGTAACAGTTTTCTTCTTCTTCTTCAGCCTTGCAAAAATTACTGGAACCACTATATCAGAAAGCGTACAAGGAACCAAAACAGCTAAAATTAAAAATACAAAAGCACTGCCCATCTGTTTGTGCCAGTTTGAAAAACCAAAACTGACCAGATATAAAATTGAAGCCATTGAACTTATAAATATGTGCAAGAAATGAAATCCTTGTGAATAAAAAAGTTGCTTATTCACATCATGATTACTCATGACCCAACCATTAAACATACCAATTAACAAAAAAACACTTACTGTTTTGATATGATGAAAAAAGCACCAATGTAACTGCATATCTATACCCAAAACCCTACCGCCAACATATGGTAAAAGAGCATCAGAGAGAGTACAGAAAATAGCAGGAACAAGAGAGCCAACAAGTAAGCCTGCAAATAAATTTTTTGAATGTTTTCTAAATGTAAGCATTGTACCTGTTGATGCAAACAGTAAATGCAAAAAGTGAAAATTATGGAACAAACGGTGTGCACCTTTTATATTGCTTGCTGCAGGATCAAAATAGGATAAAAAGGTTAATACCATCATAGAGAATGCCACAGAAAATATAGCGATTGGCAGATGACAAAAAATCTCGTCTTTTATAGTATTATGACGTTCAAGTATGGCCTTATGTTCACAACAATCATTCAAGTTGCACATTATTAGTATCCTAAAATGCAAAAAGTTTAGTAAAATTACACATTTATGCTAGATTAAATACCCTCAAACTCCTATAAATTAATATAACCAAATACCACGCAAAGTAAAGCGTATAGCTTGTTTTACCGGTCCTTATTCCTGTTGACCTAAGAGATTATATAGCTGAATTAAATAACCCTGTTCATATGATCCAAAATTTAACCATATAAACAGGGCTACAAGTTTTTAATATAAAAGAGTATTAATTATCTTTTATTTATTCTTCTTTCTTTCAAAAGCTTTCAAATAACGCTTTCTGAGCCTTACAGACTTAGGCGTAATTTCAATAAGCTCATCATCATTAATCCATTCAAGAGCTTCTTCAAGATTCATACTTCTTGGTGGAGCCAAACGAACGGCATCATCAGCACCAGAAGATCTCATATTAGTAAGCTTCTTCTTTTTGGCAGGATTAACATCAATATCATTTTCTCTATTATGCTCACCAACAATCATACCTCCATAGATATTTGTTGTTGGAGCTGTAAACAAAATTCCTCGTGGCTGCAAAGCATCTAGAGCATAAGCAGTAACGGTACCATTTTCCATAGAAACCATAGCACCATTAATTCTACCAGGAATTGGACCCGCATATTCTTCATAATCAAAGAATCTATGACTCATAAGACCAGTACCGCGGGTAGCTGTAACAAATTGGCTTCTATAACCAATCAAGCCTCGTGCCGGAATCTTGAATTCCATTTTAATTTTATCATCACCATATGGAGACATATCTTGCAATAATGCCTTTCTGGTCCCCAAGACTTCCATTACAACACCTTGGTACTCAGCGCCGACATCAATGGTCAATAATTCAAATGGTTCATATTTTTTACCATCAATAGTCTTATTAATAACATGTGGAGCAGAAACCTGAAACTCAAAACCTTCTCGTCTCATAGTTTCCATTAAAATACCAAGATGCAACTGACCTCTTCCTGAAACTTTAAAAGTCTCTGGAGATGCTGTGTCTTCAAGTCGAAGAGCAACATTGGTTCTTAATTCTTTAAGTAATCTATCTTTTATCTGACGAGAAGTTAAAAACTTACCTTCTTTTCCTGCAAAAGGAGAATTATTAACTGACATAAAAACAGATAAAGTTGGCTCATCGATAGCTACATAGCCAAGCGGTTTTGGCTTGTCTACATCACAAATTGTTGTACCAATTGTAATTTCACCTTCAAAACCAGCAACAGCAACTATGTCACCAAATTTTGCGCTAGGCACTTCTTTTTTAGATAGACCTTCAAATTGATATAATCTTGTAACTCTTGTAGGAGCACTTATTTTATCATCTTTACAACAAATAATTTGTTGCCCAACTTCCATTTGGCCACTAAATACTCTACCAATACCAATACAACCAACATAATCAGAGTGGTCTATATTTGTTATCAAGATCTGTAAATCAGGATCTTTTTGTACAGGGCAAGGAACGTTTTCTAGGATTATATCAAATAATGGCTGCATATCACCGGAAGTAGCCGTTGGGTCCGTAGAAACAAAACCTAACTTTGAAGAACCGTATAAAATTGGAAAATCTAAGTGATCAGCATCAACTGCAATATCCAAAAAGAGATCATGTATAGCCTCTTCTATTCTTGGTACATCGGCATCTTTTCTGTCTACTTTATTTATTAAAACCATTGGTTTCAAGTTTAAAGCCAACGCTTTTTGTAAAACAAAGCGAGTACCCGGCAAAGGTCCTTCTGCTGCATCTACAAGCAATAAAAAGCCTTCAACCATCTGCAATGTTCGTTCGACTTCACCACCAAAGTCCATGTGACCAGGAGTATCAACTATATTGATCTTTGCCTGAGGCAAACAAATTGCAGTATTTTTAGCTGTTATAGTAATACCACGCTCTTTTTCAATATCACCGCTATCCATTACGCGGTCACTTTGATCCTTAGTCTCTACGGTTCCGGACTGCTTTAACATCTGGTCAACCAATGTAGTTTTACCATGATCAACGTGCGCGATAATAGCAATATTTCTTATATCTTCTCTTTTCATACTTGGTCCTATTAAAATAATATTTTATTAAATATCTAAATCTTGAAAACCCCCTATTGCTGGTTATATAATTGTACTATTAATTCAAAATATTTTCAATAAGAAAAACTCTTTATCTAGAAAGCTTGTCCTAAAGTTAAATACCAGGCATATGCGCTGTCCCCGACGAGCCTATGCTTCCATTTCCAGCCAATATCAAATCTCAAAGCTCCTATTGGGGTTTGATATCTAAATCCAAAGCCTGTAGCTGGGTACCATTTACCCCTAAAACCACTGAAGCCAGTTTGGCTTAAAACACCAATATCCTGAAAAACAACACCCCCAAAAGCTTTATATATAGGAAAACGAATCTCAGCATTTCCATTAATCATGGAGCTGCCACCCTGAATTGTATAGAGAGTTTCGGTTACTCCATCAGGATTTGTCTCAACTAATACACCTAATGGTGGAATCGCATCCTTTTCGTAACCACGCACAGAGTATGGACCACCTAAATAAAAACGTTCAATCGGTTGTACCTGATCAAACTCTTGTCTAAAGACATGACCTAACCTAATCCTAAGACAACCAATAAAATCATTAAATACTGGATAAAACAAAGATTGTTCAAACATTAGCTTACCAGTGACTTCTCCTGTGTTTTCAGGAATCATGAAACGAAGAGCAAAGAAAGTAAGGCTACCCTTTTTCACATTAATCTTGTCATCAAGCTTATCTATAATAAAATTTGGTTCTATAAAAAAATATGGCAAAGTTCTATTTACCATATCAGGATCAAAATTAAGATCACCTCTTACTCGACTTGTATTAATCCATTCGTTACCCAAACTTATACCCCAAAAATGAGCCTTGCGATATTCGCTATTAAGACCCAAAGAGAAACCATGCTGCGTTGCTTCAAAAGCCGAACCGCTTTGCCCTATTTCAACAGGATGAATATATTTATTTGTATAAGCCTTAAGTCTACCCATTAAAAAAAAATCTTTAAAAGAAAAACCCAATGGATCTGGCTGTTGATAATCAAAGTTAACTTTTCTTTCAAAACGGGTAAAATCAGCATTAAAAAGAAGCTTATCAGCATTATTAGTAATATTCTTTATAACTATAGAACCACCCACCTTATAAGTTGATTCTCTTTTGAATAAAAAGTTTTTACTAGTTAAAAAATATCCCAATCTTAATTTAGCTTGAACAGGATCATCATCTACTAGAGTTAGAACAAGAGGCTGCTTTCTTTCGCTCTTATCTTTGGACAACTTGTAGGGCTGCAACTGAACATCTTTGAATATATCAAGTTTTTTCAGGCTACTACGACTAAGATCAATTTTTTTACGATCCCACAAATCCCCTTCACTAAAACGTAACTCTTTAATTATTCGATCAAAAGGTAAACGACTATTCCCTCTTACCAAGACTTTGCCAAACCTAATCCGAGGACCAAGAGTAACTTTCCACGTCACAAATGCTTTTGTTACTTCATGTTGTTCATCAAAATATGTATCTAGCTCTGGATAAACATAAACATACCAATAACTTTTACTTTGAAAATGCCTAATCAAAAAACTTTTCTGTTCTTGCAACCAATAATAATTAAAAGGAATTAGCTCATCTTTTGTATCATAAGAATATTTTTTCAAAAAATCCGTTTTCTCCAAATAAGTAAAATCATCAATTTTAAAACCACCCCAAAACCGCTGTTTACCAGGAGAAACAAATAAGATAATAGAACATTCATTTTGACTCTGCTTTTCAAACTTTTTATCAGTAATAGTAAAATCCCAAAAACCCTGAGTCAAATAATAATTTTTTAACTTTTCTATACCCTCTTGTAATAATTTTTCATCAAATTCTTTCTTGGAAAGTAAATTATCAAAAAAATTATTCTTATTAATTAAAGAACCTGTTTGGCTGTCTTTAATTTTAATATTATTAATAATGATCGGTAAATTTTCTTTTATATCAAAAGTTAAAACAGAACCTTCTTGTTTATAATAAACAACACTGCCCCAAAAGCCCCTTTTCCTATACTCATATAATAAATGCTGAGCTATTATTTCTGTTTTAAAAAGCCAATCAGGAAAATCTTTTCCTAGAAATTCTTGCCTTAACTGTTTATCTGTAAAAAACTCATTGCCCAAAAATTTTAAGACCTTTTTCTTACCTAATTTAATATTAAATACTAAATCTACCTTATGATCTAAGTTATTTATTAAGCGCTTAACAGAAATATGACAACTTAAAAAACCCTTCTTTTTAAAGAAATTTCTTATATTTTCAACCTGCTTTAATAATAATTTTTTTGAGTAATCTTTACCCGACAAACGCCACCCAAATTTATTCATTAAAGCTTGATCAAGTTCTTCTATACCTCCTTGAGCACAAACCTCAAATTTTATGTTCGCAATATCAAAGCACCTTTTATTTTTAATAGATAACTTAACAAGTATAGTTTTATCCCTCTTTTTATATATTAATTCATCACCAACAGTGCCGTTAAAATATCCACTGTCGTGCATATATTTTTTCAGAGTTCTTACAGATTCTTCATGTAGAGACAGATCAAAAACATCACCCGGCTGCTGTAAATACAAATTTGTGTATTGGTCCTTATCAAACCAAATATTTCTCAAGACCAGTCTTTTAAATATCCAGTTCCCTATTAATTTAAAGTGAATATTTTTACCCTGCTTATCCTGGCAAACTTCTATTTCTATCTTATTAAAGCGTTTTTTATACATTAAGCTTTTATACGCTTTATAAAGATCTTTTACGGTAAAAAATTTATCTTTATTTAATCCGGTAAGATATAAAAATTCTTCCTGAGAAAATGGCACATCAGATTCAAAGCTTAAGTTTGCTAGATAAAAACTACTATCTTTATCTACTGCATTTAAACTTGTCATCAAGTCAACGAATGTTGCCTTGTATTGTGAAGGGTATACGGGAATAAAAGTTATTAATAAGAAAATAAAAAAAAATAATCTATACAAAAACATTAACGGCCTCTTTTTACTTTATAAAAGAGACCGTTTTTTTGCTTCTTTGTCAACCAAAAAACTATTTACTATATTTTAGAAAGCATCTCTTCGTGCCTTTTCAATTTTACTCTTTTTAATCATCGCTTCAAGATTATCTATGGTTTCCCCAACATTTTTAATAGCCTCTCTTGCATCACCAATAGAGTTTAAAATAATCTCTTTAATAGGCCTCTGGGTTCTTTCCCTAAGCCAGACATAGACAGACTTAAACTTCTTAACCTGATCAACTAAAGGCCCACTACCCTTAATCTCACCAGCATGAGTATAAAAGGTTATTTCTCTTCCATCAAAATGCTTTTTACTGATTGCATCTTTTACATCGTTTACAGACTGGCTAGACCCAAGCTTTAAGTTAACAACAGCAATTTCTTTATTAGGCTTAAATATATCGAACTTAATTACATGATCATCTGAAACAGAAAAACAATTGCCAAATACTAGACCAATACAAAAAATAATATTTTTTGTAATCTTCATAACGTCCCCCCTCAAATAAATAGTTTATCCCTAACTAATAAGAGCGTAATAAAAAAGCAGCACAAATAGCAATATAATCTATAAGTTCGTTCTTTACGAAGTAATCTTTATTATGTACTATTATATTAGCCTTATTAAGCAAGATTAAGGCCCTATCGTCTAAAGGTTAGGACGTTGCCCTCTCACGGCAAAAATAGGGGTTCGATTCCCCTTAGGGTCACCAGCCTACGCATAAAGCTTCCTCTTTCGCCCAAGTGGCTACAAAGTACAGGTCGGACGGCAGGCCATCCGCCATCAAAATAAATATTTCTAAGCGTTGCTCTCACCAATTAACCTAAAAACTCCACGAAAGTCTTTTTCTTTTATCATTGGCTCAACAATTACATCTTCTATTTTAGATTTAGCAGAACCCTTATAGACAAAGTCGATAAGATCATCTAGCTTATCCGATGGTCCATAAGCAAGCATAAACACACTACCATCTGACTCATTTCTAATTGTGCCCTCTATAGATAATTTAGCGGCACTCTTTTGAATAAATGTTCTGTAGCCAACACCCTGAACTTTACCTAAAACCTTTATCTTTACACACTTTTTTAGCATGATACTCCTCTCCTTTTTCCTTTTTTTTCTTTTTATCTAAATATAGGCGTAAATCTATCAAAAGCAGAATTCGTTTGTCAAAAACTTAATTAAACAAGCTTCCTATAAAGATCTAGATGCTCCCGAACCATAGCCTTATTATGAAAACGATTTAAATCATCTTTATAAGCTTGCATTCTCCCATGCAAGTCTTTATCTCTAACTACCAAATCTATCTTTTGAGATAAAGCTTGCCAATCTCCTGCGGCAACCAAAAAACCATTTATACCATCTTTAATAACTTCATGAATTCCTGCAATATCATAACTTATCACAGGCAACTTGCTCAACCTGGCCTCAACAATCGCACAAGGCAAGCCTTCCCATAAAGAACTCATGACAAACAGATCCCAGTTCTTCATCCATTTTGATACATCATCCTGCCAACCAAGCAGCTCTATCCTTTTTTCCATTTTATTTTTAATTATCCAAGCTTGTATATCTGGACGCAAAACTCCATCACCTATTATTTGTAATAAAAGGTTTTCATTGGTAAAACAAGCAAGCTTAAATGCTTTTAGCATATCAATAAGATTTTTTTGGGGTTTAAAACAAGAAGTAGTACCTATAACAAAATTTTGTGTCTCTTTTATGGAAACAGCAGGAATATAAAATTTGTCCCAATCTACCGCAGCACGAATTACGCTACTTTTACCTTTAAATCTAGGTAAAAGCTTAGAACCTATTTTTTGGTCACTTTCTGAAACACATACATAATGGGTGGTAACAAAACAGGTAATATATTCTAAAAAATAGATAAGAAACCAAGAAATTTTATTTTGATAATCATGAAAACCAAACCCATGTACCGTATGAATTCGTTTTTTTATACCCGCAAAAAAGGCTGCCCATCGGCCTAAAATCCCAGCCTTTGTACTATGAGTATGTACTATAATTTCAGGATGCTCTTTTTTTAGTTTTCTCATTCTAAGAATCATCTGAGCAAAAGCTTTTAACTCAAAGAATAAAGATCTAAAGCTAACTTCTCGTTTAAAGCTATCTAATAAATAAACAGAATCGTTTTTTTTTACTTGATCAACCAGAACACCTTGATCACCTGAAATCAATCCTCCAAAACCACCATCCTTTTTGATACCGTCTATTAGCGATAAACAAACTTTCTGCGCTCCTCCAAGCTCTAGTTTTGTGAGAACGTATAAAATATGAACCTTTTTTTCACTACTCATATAACTTCTCCCTCAAGAATTTAAACTTGTGTTAGCTTATCACAAAACTAAAAATATTAAATTTTATCTTGTAATAAGAGAGAGAGCGATAATCAGAGTATAAATAGCACTAGATTCTATAAAAGCTTGAGATAAAATAGTGGTCCTAAATAAAACAGAATAGTTTTCAGGCTCTAAAGCAATTTGATAACAACTTTTGCCAGCAACAAATCCTGCGGAAATCGCAGTACCAAATGATCCTAAACCTATAGTAAGCCCTGCAACCAAGAAATTAATCGTAGAGGCTATCGGTTTAAATTCAGAAATTGGTAGATAAATTAATAATATAGAAACTAACAAACAAAAAATTAACGGTGTTTCAATAACCGCTTCATTAATTATGGAAAACGGAAAAATTCTATTGTATGCATCCTTATTCAGGCCTGCAGCCTGACATGAAGCACTAGCAAAAATACCTTGTCCGATACAGGGCCCAATACATCCTAAAGACATACAGATACCTGCACTCAAAAATTTTAATCCATCAAAAATTGTCATGCTTTCTGAAAAATTACTTCTTATAACAAGAGCAATTATAAAAGCGAACACTACAGGAGCTTCTATTATAGATTGTGCCAACATCATTAAGGTTAAAATCTTTTGAGCAAAAAAAGGCTGTCTTGCAATAGACTGACATGCTGACTTTAAAGCAAAACTAGATGCTATACTAATAGCAGTTGCCGCAATACCAACGGCCAAGGCTATGCCTATTTCTGCTACAGCAATTGGCATAGTCATTGTTGCCCCACCCCCAAATAAAGTAATCAGGGTTATAACAAGAGCAAGAATTACGCCACTTTCAATAAATGCCAACCCTATTATCATTGCACGAAAAACTTGATCATTACCATCTTTTTGTCTTGATAGTGCGTCAATGGCACTATAAGCTCCAATCCCTTGACCTATACCTGTTCCAATTGACCCCAAAGCTACCGCTAAACCAACTGCTAAGTAATGTAAAATTTCTGGAGTTAACATATTACCTTGTCTCCTGTTTTTTGATTATTACTATCACGTTCATGCTCATCTTCCTCCTGTATGGCAACAGCCAAGTATGTAATAGTTAACATGGTCAAAACAAAAGATTGCACAAAACCTTCAAAAATACCAAAAAACATTTGCATTCCTGCAACAAAGAAAACCAAAATCAAAAGAGTCTTAAAAGTAACATCTATAAATTTATATTTTTTCAGATCTACAAATTTATTTGTTAACCAATATAGAACTAAAGTTACAGAACAAAAAATCATAAAATATATTTTATAAGCCTCCAAGGCATTTATCATGATCAAAAATATTATAGCACCACCTAATATATTTCCAAAAAGACGAAAGGACATAGAAGCAATTTTTGCGATCTCACCAATTATATTTAATGGTAATAAAACAAAGAAAGGCTTGGTGAACTCTTTAAAATAAGCCCCCCAACCTTGAACTTTGATTTTTTGGTACTGTACATAAAAGAAACTCATGCTGCCAAGAGCAAAGGCGGTATTAAGATCTTTTGTTGCCTCATCAGTAAATGGCAATAATCCAACAACACAACAAGATAAAGTAAAAAAGAAAATAGTAGAAACAAAGCTAAAGTATTTATATTTAAACTGACCACCAAAGGATTCTCTACACAAATCATCAAAAAAGCTCACAGCTTGTTCAAATACCAAGGCTATGGGATTGAGATCACGTTTCAAGAAATGACGGGCGATCAAGACTAAAGTGAACAAGACAAACATGGCAATCCATGTGTTGCGCAATGTATCTATGTGTATACCCCAGAAATCATTTTTTAGTCCTAGAAATTCAATAGGCCTTAAAATTTTTTCATTAAAAAGATCTATTTTCATTTTTTAATCCTGCTACTTCTTAAAAAATTTCACTTCCAGCAAAAGCCATCCCCAAAAAGAAAGCATAAAACTCGTAACTGTTACAAGTATATTCATTTTAAGCCTAAATATTAAAAAGGCAAAAAAGCCTATTAATAAAAGATGATTAACGCTTGAAAACAGCACCAAATCTTTAAAAGATTTTCGGTCATTATTTCTTTTGTATACTTTTTTTATTTTTTTAACAAATAGTAAAGCATACAAGAAACCAAAAGTTAGTCCTGCCAATAAAGAATCTAAATAAAACGTTTTCACATTAACCTGCTTATAATTAATATTATATAAACTCTAGTCAATATAATATTACCACTTAATAATAAAAATATTAGGCCTGTAGATTATTTGTGATAATAATCTACAGGCCTAATATTTTTATTATTAAAATTAAGCTTAGGCTTATATCTTAAATTTTAACTAATACAGGATTAGATACAACATTAAGAGTACCTTGAGCATTCTGCTTCCAAATACCATTTTTGAGTTTGTACTTTATAACTCTAGGATCAGCTCCACCAATACCAAAAAGACTTATGGTTAAGGTCTTCTCAGGTTGGGAGTCATCAAGCTCAACAACCATATCAAACACTCTATATGTAGAATTAGTTGCTGCTATAACACCACCATTAATTACAGGTAGCTTCAATGTGATTCCAGGCTTATTAATAAAGAAAAATTCTAGATAAATATTAGAAACATTACCTGCATCCATTTTAGGTTTATTTTTTACTACAGGTCCTACATTTCCTAAATATGTACCTTCATGTAAATCTTTGTTCTTTAGGTTTGTTACTACAGGATCCTCCATAATAGACGTAGGAAGACTCAACATAGCTTTTTCCCCCACAACTGTCAGCTTTATGCCAGCATCCTTTGAAGAATTCAATACAGTAAAACCACCTGCATTCAAAGCACTTCCCATAAACACAGCCAAACAAACAGATAACGCAAAAATCTTGAGACCTCTCATGATTTCCCCTTTCTTTATGAAAAACAAATTACATATAACACTAAAATCAGCTTAGTAAAAAACACCTGCCAAAGTCAACGATATCAGCATTATATTTTCAAAAAGAAATTTATAATCCTAGTTTTTGTTACCCAAAAGCAAATATTCCTTTAAAACAGTGTCGGGATTCAAGGATATAGAATCAATGCCACATTTAACTAAAAATTCTGCCAATTCCGGGTAATCGGAAGGAGCCTGACCACAAATACCAATCTTCTTTTTATTTTCTTTTGCGCCATCAATAGCCATTTTTAGAAACTTTTTAACAGCACTATCTCTTTCATCAAAAATATCTGAAATTAATCCAGAATCTCTGTCTACTGCCAAAGTAAGCTGTGTTAGATCGTTTGAACCTATAGAAAAGCCATCAAAAATTTTGCTAAATTCATCGATTAATAAAACATTTGATGGGATCTCACACATCATATAAATTTCGAGATTGTTCTTACCCTGCTTTAAACCATATTTTTCCATTTGATCTATTACAGCCTGTCCCTCTTTTACAGTACGAACAAAAGGCACCATTAACTTCACATTTGAAAGCCCCATCTCTTCTCTGATCTTTTTAATGGCCAAGCATTCTAATTCAAAAGCAGGTGTATAATTTTTATTATAGTATCTTGAGGCCCCCCTAAAACCTAGCATAGGATTTTCTTCTTTAGGCTCAAAGTATTTGCCTGCAATTAATTGAGAGTATTCGTTACTCTTAAAATCAGACATTCTTATTATTACTGGCTTTGGATAAAAAGCTGCAGCAATTGTTCCAGCTTCTTGTGCAAGTTTATCTACAAAATATTCTTTTTTGTCTTTATAACCAAAAGTTAAGTCTTCTATCATTTTTCTATCTGCAGGGTCTGTAACTTTTTCTGTATCAATTAGCGCCATAGGGTGTATCTGTATGGCTGTGTTAATTATAAACTCTAATCGGGCAAGACCTACCCCATCATTGGGTAAACAGGCAAACCTAAAAGCCTCATCAGGGTTGCCAACGTTCATCATAATTTTTACATCTAATTCGGGAATATCAGAAACTTTTATTTTTTCTATTTTAAATGGAATGTCACCATCATAAACAAAACCTTTTTCACCATTGCTACAATCAATAGTAATAAGCTGTCCATCTTTTATTTTTTCTGTCCCATTTACAGCCCCAACGATAGCAGGAATACCTATCTCTCTACTTACTATAGCAGCGTGACAGGTCCGGCCACCCCTGTTTGTAACAATACCGGCAGCTCTTCTCATGATAGGTTCCCAATCAGGATCAGTCATATCTGTAACAAGAATTTCACCTTCTTTGACTTGATCCATAAACTCTGCTGACTTTATAAGACGTGCCTTGCCTGTTGCTATTTTACGACCAACACTTTTACCAATAGCTAAAACACTCTTTTGTTCTATTTTTTTTTGTAAAATATATTCTTCAATAAAATTATTATTCTGTTTTTGCGAATGCACCGTTTCAGGACGAGCTTGCAAAATATAAAGCTTTCCATCATCGCCATCCTTACCCCACTCAATATCCATAGGAGACCAATGCCCCTTAATATCTGAATAATGATCTTCTATAATCACAGCTTGTTTTGCAAGCTCTAATATCTCTTTATCATCTATAGAAAAAAGTTTACGTTGCAATCTTGCAACCTCAACATTTTTTGTTGTCTCTTTTTCATCTTGAGCAAATACCATTTTAATAGATTTACGCCCTAGACGTTTTTTAAGAACAGGCTTAAATCCTTCTTTTAATGTTGGTTTATGTACATAAAATTCATCTGGATTTACAACACCTTTTACAATGTTTTCACCTAAACCGTAAGATGAATTAATTAAAATAACATCCCTAAAACCTGTTTCTGTATCAAGAGTAAAAATAACACCAGAGCTGGCCTTATCTGAACGAACCATCTTTTGCACACCGATAGAAAGCGCAACATCCATATGATTAAATTTATTACCGATTCGGTAAGAGATAGCACGATTTGTAAATAAAGATGCAAAAGAATCTGAAGTCGCTTTTAATAATTCTTTTTCACCCTGTATATTTAAATAAGTATCTTGCTGTCCTGCAAAGGAAGCCTCTGGAAGATCTTCGGCTGTGGCAGAAGAACGTACAGCAACACTACAAAGAGTACCATATTCTTTTTCCATTTTTTTGTATGCATCTTTTATCTCTTGCTGTAATTCTTCAGGAAGCTGAGCATTTCTAATTAAAGATCTAATCTCATGACCAATCGCCGCAAATTCGCCCAAATTTTTCAAATTAACTTTTGATAAAAAGTCTTCTATCTTACTTTTTAAGTTATTTTTTTCTAAAAGGTACCAATAAGCATCAGATGTAATTGCAAACCCTCCGGGAATTTTGATTCCTTTTTTTTCCAACTGTTGTATCATTTCTCCTAGTGAGGCATTTTTACCACCAACTAAAGATAAATCTTTTAGGTTCACATCTTTAAAATTTTTTATGAATTTCATAGCAATTTGTCCTTATTTTTTAATATCTTATTATCTTTACTACTTAGTATTAATAAAGTATTAATAAAAAACAAAATAAAAATAAACCAAAAAAGGTAATACGTGATGAAGAATTTAAAAAAACATAAACAACTCACATATATAATCTATGATGGAATCAATAACTCTGTCTTTGCAAGTTTAGTATTAAAACCATTACTAAAAAGACTTAATGATGACAATAATCTAGAAATAATGCTTGTCAGTTTTGAAAAAACTAAACCAAACACAGAACTCCTAAAAAAAATAATCCCAGCACATGACCGATTACACTTTGTACTATGCAAAAAAAACTCTTTCTGGGGAAAAAGCAGCTTATGGCTTGCAATCTATCAACTAAAAAAGCTTCTTAAAATCTATCCACCGAACAAAATCATCACACGAGGACCATTAGCTGGTTGGGTAGCCATAAAAGCATTAGCTAAAGATCTAGCGACGGTACCTCTTAGTATTCAAGCAAGGGGTTTGTGTGCAGAAGAATATAGATTCGTAACACAAAACCTAAAAGAATTTTTTATTAAAAAAATATTTAGAAAAATAATTTACAAGAGACTAAAAACAATAGAGAAACAAAGTTACTCAAAAGAGAATGTTACAATAGAGGCAGTCAGCCCAGCATTAAAAAAATATTTAGCAGCTAGTTTTGCGGCTAATGAATCTAGAACAGATATTGCCAAACTTGATCTACCTGAAGGTCTGGATAAAGAGACCATAAAAATTTTAAGAGCTCGCACAAGAAAAGAACTTTATATACCAGAAGAAAAATTCATATATTGTTACAGCGGTTCTTGTAAACCTTGGCAATGCATACCAGAGATAATTAATTTTTTTAAAACAAAATATACCAAAGACAAAAAGAGCTTTTTATTAATACTATCTTCAGATAAAAAAGAAATAGAAAAATCTTTAAATATAAGCAAACTTCCTAAAGACAGCTATTTATTATTAAGTGTAAAACCAAATAATTTGCACAAATATTTAGCAGCATGTGATGTAGGCCTGTTATTCAGAGAAAAAGATATTATAAATTGGGTATCACGACCAACAAAGATGTTGGAGTATCAATCGGTAGGACTCAAGATAGAACATAATAATACTATTGCTTGGCTTGCAAATCAAAGTCAAAATTAAGAGCCTGACCAAAACCTACGATGTGTAATTTTTTATTTCGTAAAAGTGTTGTATTATCCTGCCAACCAGCTCTCAAATACTTGATTGGATCTTCAAAGCTATCTGCACCCAAACAAAAAGTTCCCCAATGCATTGGCACAAAGTTTTGTGCTTTTAAATCAATAAAACCTTTTACTGATTCATGAGCATTAACATGAGAATGTTTTTGTAATTTTCTTGGCTCAGCCGGCCCCAAAGGCATTAATGCAACATTAATAGATTTAAATTTTTGGGATATTTGCTCAAAGTGGTTTGAATAAGCTGTATCACCTGCAAAATAAATTTTAAAACCATTAAACTCTATCATCCAACTTCCCCATAAAGATTTATTCACGGTAAATGGAGATCGTCCTGTCCAGTGAATAGCAGGCAAGAAAGATATCTTCAAATCACAAAAGCTTTGAGTTTGCCACCACTCTTTTTCATAAATTTTTTTGAAATTATTTTTTACAAACCATTTCTTATTACCATCTCCAACCAAGACAACAGGATCATGAGACTTTAAATAGAGGAGAGTCTTTTTTTCCATGTGATCTTTGTGATCATGAGATATAAGAATATAATCAATTTTAGGCAAATCTCTTAATTCAATACCAGGCCTAAAATTTCTTGGATATAATTTCATAAGATCAGAAAAAATAGGATCTGTTAAAATATTAACACCACCTATTTGAATCAAAAATGTAGACTGGCCTATCCATGTAATTCTTGGCTCAAAACTATTCTGTTCAGGCTTTGAATACACACCCCAATCTTTTAAATTTTTTTCAGAGAAATATGCTTTTAATTTTTTGTTTTTTAACTTGAATAAAGAAGCTACAAAAGTTCTTCCAACTTCTGATATACGATATATAGAACTTGGATCTGTACCATTATGAATATGATTTTTCTTAAAAAACTTTTTCTTAAACATAGTACTTTCGTCTTAGCATATAACACCGCATCCCAAACATATATCTTTGTCATAAAATATTGCAAACTGGCCTTGAGCCAGACCTTGATCTTTACGATCAATTTTTACAACGGCTTTAGTAGCATCTATAAAATTGAGTTTACAATTATACACTTCTTGACCATGCCTGACCTTTACAGTTAAACCGGTTTTTTTAGGCTTTTGACCACTAATCCAGTTAAACTCTGCAACTGTAAATTCATCTCGTTTTTTTTCTGGAGCAAAGTATTTATTAGAAACATGAACTATATTCTTTTTTACATCTGTTGAAACAACATACCAAGGCCCATCTGAAAGCCTTATACCTCTCCTTTGGCCAACAGTATAATACCAAAAACCGTCATGCTGTCCTAATTTTTTACCAGTTTCAAAATCTATAATATCACCTGTTTGAGTTCCCAAATGATGCTTTATAAAATCACTAAATTTTATTTTGCCTAAAAAGCATATTCCTTGGCTATCTTTTCTATCTTTATTGGCTAGATCATATTTTGCAGCCAACTCTCTAACCTCAGATTTTAATAGCCCACCAACTGGAAACATCGCTCTTTTAAGCTGTTCCTGACTTAAATGAGATAAAAAGTAGGTTTGATCTTTAAATAAATCTTTTGCTTTTTTTAGTATAAACAGACCATCTTTTTCTTCGATTTGTGCATAATGTCCTGTTGCTACTTTTTCAAAAGAGTCATCAATTTTTGAATAGAAAGAACCGAATTTAATTCTTTGGTTACAGAATATATCTGGACTTGGCGTTCTGCCAGCTTTGACCTCAGAGATTGTATAACTTACTATCTGGTCCCAATATTCTTGTTGCAAACTAAGAATTTTTAAGGGAACATCCAGCTTTTTGCATACTTTTTCTACATAAGCAAGATCTTCCTCCCATGGGCAGTCCCCCAGGAAGGCAAGTTCGTCTTCTAACCAGATTTTTAGGTAATATGCGGTGATATCATGCCCCTGTTCTTTTAGCAAGGCTAA
>CAYVQB010000007.1:11820-39995 GCA_964453985.1 uncultured Pseudomonadota bacterium | reverse complement strand
CATTAGCAGTTTGAAGTTTGCCAATGTATCCACGGTATTGACGACCAGTTGAAGGTTGTTGCGTTATTAATTCAACATAACCATTACCAATAACTCTGGCGCCTCGTGTATCCCAGACAATCTCATATCCATTTTGCCATTCATAGAAATTAGCAGCAAGAGACAAGATAGCATTTTCGTTTATGTATAATGTTGAAGTTGCATCTACTATAAATTGTGTCAAGTTACCTTTTTCTAGGTCATTGCCAACAGAGTTGATTTCAAGAACACCATAATCATTTAAAGTTATGGAAGCATTTTGAACAACGTTGATAGTCATATTTGTATTGATAAATGAGATTCTACCGTATGCATCTGCATCCGTTCCCATAACATTTACCATACCAGCACTAAAAACATTAAGAGTGATGTCATCAGTTCTTGTTGCACCAACTTTTAATGTTGCTGTATCAACGTTAAGAAGTCCACCTTCTGATACGATTATTCTACCAACACCTTTGATTTGAGCTGTTGCAAGTGATAAAACATCCAACTCTACATCACCTGTTACAATAAGAGAAGGAATATTCGATACTGCACCTGTTGTGCTATCTCTTAATCCTTTCATATTGATTACACAACTATCAGAAAGCTTAGCCTTACCTTTACCTGTAAAAATTAGATCTGAGCTTTCTTCTAAGTCAATTGTGATTCCGCCAATAACTAATTCTGCATCATCATTATCAAATACAAATCTTAATTGGGCAGGAACAGAACTATTAATTGTTCCATCATCAAAGTTTAATTGGGCACCTGTTTCTATAGTAAGTTTTTTTGCAATATGAATTTCGTTTCCTGCACCTACTATATTAATAATATCACCACTCTTGATTGTTACATCTTCTGATTTCAGAACACTAACATAACACTCTGTATCTAAAGTTAAGTTAAGGCTCTCTGTGCCATCTGTGGAAAACTTATCTAAATAAGTTCTATAAGCGTATTCTTGACCTTGAAGATCAGTTGCATCTACATATGTTTCAACATCTACAGATAAATCATTTACATTATCTGGAAGATTTACGTCTCTTGTTAAAAGATCTCTACTACGAGGTCTTTCTCCTGGACGAGAACTTGATGCACCTGGACGAGGTGATGGTTTTTGAGTTGGTATTGCATAAACATGTCCATTACTTGGGATTAACTCTGGTCTGAAAGCTTCACGCTCTTTTTGTTGTAACAATTGGAATGCTGTTACATAGCGACCATTATTATCACCAGAACCTGAAGTTACAGGTGCTCTGAACATATTACCAAAGTCTTTTGTGATAGGATTTCCTGTTGGGATATTTTTTGCAGTTAATCTTTCAAGCTCTGTTGTTGGAGGCTGACCAGAAAGGTTTCCATCATAATTATTAACAATAGGATTATTGCCGATAATTAAATGTTTTCCACCCAAGAAAGAGTTCTTGGCAAGCTTGAATCCGTCTGCCTGGTTGGTTACTTGTATGATTCTGTCATCAAAGATCAACCTTGCAATACCATACGTAGAAGTTAGGTTAGCAAAGTTTGTATTGAATGTTATCTCAGGAGATCCACCTGTCCACCATTGCGTTTTGTCTGCACCTAAGATTCTTTGAATAATCACTGAGTCTATATGAAGAACGTTATCGTTTTCTTCAGCAAAATTAACCTGACCAGAAAAGACTAATTTATCTTTTAATAATCTGAGTCTGTTATCAAGTCCACTGATATCAAATACTTTGTCTACATATTCTATAGAACTGCTCTGAGACAAAGGTCTATGGATATTACCAACATCAACAACACCTCGACCTGCCATTGCTATAGAACCGGATCCACCTGTCCCAACAACGTGTGAAATATGATCTAAACCTGTAAGCTCTACATCTTCTAGAGAGATACTATTTTGATTTAGTATTAAAGATTTAAAGCCTTGATTTGCAGGTTGACCTGTTACAGGACTAATAGCAGTTGGCATATAAAATTCGACATTATGAGTTGCATTAGAAACTCTAGGATTGATGGTGAAAGTTTTTGGACCTTCAACACCACGAACTTTAAATGTATTGTATTTGCTGCTTGAAGATTCATCTAATAATGTTATCGTACCTTGACTGAATGTAACACTTTCACTCAAGCCAAAGGCTACATCTTCACCAATAATAAGATTTCCTGAAACAATATCATTAGGATTTGTTGTACTTCTTGTTGGTTGACCTGCTCCACCATGTGCATATCTGAGATCAAATGTTCTAGAATTAACTCTGTCTAATTCTACATTTTTCAATGTTACTGTGTAACCAGGAAGAACAACAAATTGAGAATTCTCTGGATTTGAGAATACTAATGTTGCACCATCACCATCAATTGTAAGATCAGCGCCAATTGTAATTTTTTGTTGTGGGTGAATATGGATACTTTGATCAAGTGTTAAATCATGAGTCAAAATACCATCAGTTAGGGCTGTAGACTTTGAAGACCAAGTTTGAGATCTATCACAAACTTCTTTTACAGTACCACTGTAAATTAAAGAAAGGTTATGTACAAGATCGTATGCAAGATTTTCTGTCTGCCAATAGTGTCCGGCATACAAGGCTAGAGGAGCTTTAAGTTGCCCTGGCTCTGGCCAACTAGTTTGATCCAATGTATCTAACCATAAGGTTACGCCATCAACTGTTAATAAAGAGTCATTATTAAAAGTCCAATCTTTATCTTTTAAAATAAAGGTTGTTGGGCCACCTACCCAAAATTTACCTGTTGTTGTTGTATAATCACCAATGAGTTCAATTTCACAATTGTATGTATTAATTCTTGCATTTTCATCACCAAGAATAATTTGACCATCAGTATCACTGATACCTCTGATATGAACGTCTGTTAAATCTAATGTGGAACCAGGAGAGACATAAATTGTGCCACCACCTGATAGATCTAATACATTACCATTACCGTTCAAAACATTGATACCTACAAAACTCCATTGACCTGTGAGTTCTGTTCTACCATTTAAAACTACATCTGTAGCCTGGTTCCAATTTATATCGGTTGTCCAAGCTGAAGAATAATAAGAACCTAAAGCGAGCTGACAATTATTTAATCTTATGAGTCCTGGACCAACGAGAGACACAGTGTCACCCAAATAAAGATTATCAGCGAGTCTTAACTCACCACCATTAAGCTCTATATTTTTGTTCAATCTATTTTGAATTGCTATTGTTAATGTTGTGGCTGAATCATAAAAAGAAATTGTATCAATAAACTGAGGCTGACCTTCAAGTCTATTGTTTATACCATCAACATACATTTTTTGAACAACGATACCAGGTTCGGCATCGAATAGAGAATCACCTTCTAACCAAATACTATCTTTGGTTCCTGGTTGATAACCAGCGGTCATTAATATTTCTGATCCTTCGCTTTCTAGAACACCATTGCTAAAGGCAATTCTGTTTCCTGAAAATTCTGCGGCTGCGTCTTTAACAATTGTGCCATCTACCTGCATCACTGAATCAGCAGAGTTGACATACAAGGTTGTATTTGGCGAAAATTTTAAAGCTGAATTTCGGCTACCAAAATTCAAGCGTGGATTACTTGCTTGAAGTAAACCTCCCGCACTAAAACAAACCATTAATAGTAACAAACGAGTCTTTCTGTTCATACTCCTCCTACCTTTCTCCCTTAGTTATGTCCAACGACCTTTACATTTCTCCTTTTTTGATTCTAATACTGACATTTCTTTTTGTAAAGATGCTATTTTTTTAAAAACCAACATCCTGCGCCTCTTTTATTCCTTTATAAATTTTTTCTACGCAAGCTGCAAAACTAGCCTCTTCTTTTTTATCTAAATCAATTTCAAACTGTTGGCAAATTCCGCTCGACTTGATAATCGTCGGAACACTCAAACAAATATCACTAGTATTGTGATAATTTTGTAAAACTGTTGAAACTGTAAAAATTCTTGATTGATTTAATAAGATAGCGCGAACTATTTTGGTGATTACCAAAGCAATTGCATAATAAGTCGCACCTTTTTTCTCTATAACTTCATAAACTGCATTTTTGACATCTTTATGAAGTTTATCACAAACTTCTTGGGAACAATCAGGTATCTTAGAAATTGGAACACCTGCAATATTGGCATGACTCCACCAAACAAATTGTGAATCTCCATGCTCACCCAAAATATATGTAGTAATATCTTTTGGACTTACCTGTAATTTCTGTCCCATTAAATATCTCAAGCGAGAAGTATCAAGCACTGTGCCCGTACCAAAAACTCGACTCCGATCAAAACCAGATAACTTGTAAGTTAGATAAGTTAGAACATCAAGAGGATTTGTGACAACCAAAAGAATACAATCTTTATTATATTTGGTTATTTGAGGAATTATTTGTCGGAAAACATTTACATTTTTGGCTAGAAGCTGAGCTCGTGTCTCGTCTTTTTTTTGTGCAAAGCCCGCAGTCAAAATAACAACTTGAGCATCTTTGACTAGTTCAAAGGAATCTCCGGCCTGTATTTTTGTAGACTTTGAAAATTGCATACCATGGGTTAAATCTAAAGCATGCCCTTGGGCTATATTTTTATTTCTATCGATTAAGGCAAGCTCGGAGACGACGCCGTCAAGCATTAAGGTGTAAGCGGCAGCGCTACCAACTGCACCAGTTCCAACAATAGCAACTTTACCAAAACAGTTATTTTTTTGATTACCCATCCTACAAATCCCTGTACAAGTTTTTAAAATAAAAAGCTAAAATAAAACATGTTTATATATGGTTTTAATAAGATGGGATATTAAAAATCAACAATTTTGTTTTTTATCGAAGGGACACAACCCCACAGCTTCCCGCCGTAACAATGGGAATTGCAAAATAAAAAAATAGGCCCTAAGCTTTGCTGCATAAGCAAAAACCTAAGACCTATTAATTTATATAAAGTATAAAACTAGATAACTAGTTTACACCCACTCAAGACGAGAGATAGTAGCAGTGTCACTTGGACGCTTACCAAGAGGAATAACTCTTGTATAACCACCTGGACGTTCAGTGTAGTTAGGAGCAATTTCTTTGATAAGCTTTTTAACTGCCTTTTTATCATAAGGCAATTCTTTTTGTATACGACGAATGGTATTAAAATCATACCCTTTACGCGCAATAGTAACAAGCTTTTCAACTATTTTTTGAACTTCTTTAACTCGTGCTTTGGTAGTCTGCAAAATGCCATAATTAATCAAATGTATAGCTTGATTTCTTAGCATAGCACGTCTGTGAGGAGCTTTTCTGTTTAGCTTTTTTTTACCAATTTGGTGATTCATGATTTCAAACCATCCTCTTGTTCTTTAATAACTTTTTTCAAATCTAATTCTTTAACATTCATGCCTAAGTGCAAGCCAAATGCGCTAAGAATCTCTTTGACTTCTCTTAAAGATTTACGTCCAAAGTTCTTAACTTTAAGAAGATCATCATCAGTAAGATTTACTAAGTCTATAACTCTTTTCACACCAGCACTCACTAAACAATTATGTGATCTAACTGAAAACTCTAATTCATCAATAGGTTTTAAAAATAGATCAACAGGAAGACCTTTTGTTGGTCCCTGAACATCAACTTTGCTAGACTTTTCTTCAGCTTCTTCTTCTTCCTTTGATATATCATTAAAAGGAATTTCTTTAGCATTCAAAAAGTGCTCAAATTGTGTTCTTAAAACTGAGGTTGCATAATGTATCGCATCTACAGGTTTTATAGCACCATTAGAAATAACAGTTAAGACAAGCTTGTCGTAGTCAATATCCTGACCAACACGTGTTTTTTCTACATGATACTCAACTCTCTTAATAGGAGAGAACATAGTATCAACATAAATACGGTCATCGGCCTGCAGGGTTTTAGCTAAAGGCCATTGTGCAGCCTGATAACCTCTACCTGTTTCTACGAAAAACTCTATATCTAATGCTCCGTCTGGGGCCAAATGTGCAATGATATGATCTTTGTTAACAAGCTCCAAATGCTCATCAGCCTCAATATCACCCACTCTAGCAACAGTTTCACCTGAAATAGAAAGACGCATTTTACCAGGCAAACCAGTCTTATTCTTAATTACCACACCTTTGATATTAAGAATTAACTGTAATATATCTTCCAGTACACCTTTAATGGTAGAAAACTCATTGTTAACACCAGTAATGATAACAGAAGTCACAGCCGAGCCCTCTATAGAAGACAAAACAACTCGTCGTAATGCATTCCCTAGTGTTATACCAAAACCAGGTTCTAAGGGTTGAACAACTAATTCACCAAACGTATCCGATAGCGTTTTTTTCTCCCAACCAACCTTTGGAAGAATTAACGGTTTGTACTTTGTCTCCTGCATCAGACCTCCGCGCCACTTATTATTTAATTTTTATTATTTAGAATACAACTCAACAATCAAATGCTCTTCGATAGGAATAGTCACATCAGATCGAATAGGTAAACGTAAAATGACACCTTTTCGGTCTTGCTTATCTAATTCCAACCACTCAGGAACCTTAACCCCAATATTCATTCTCTTATCAACGATGGTTTCCATAAGTGTTTTTTTGTTTAAAGAGCGTTCAGACAAAGTAATAATATCACCTTCTTTAACAACAAAAGACGGAGACTTAACTTTTTTACCATTAACATTAACGTGTCCATGAACAACTAATTGACGTGCTTGATCTCTAGAAAAAGCCATCTTTAAACGAAATAGGACATTATCTAAACGACATTCAAGCAAAGAGATCAGACTTTCGCCTGTTGAACCCTTTAAGTTTGAAGCATTTTTAAAAAAACGTTTAAATTGTTTTTCCAAAACACCATACATCATTTTTACTTTTTGCTTTTCTTTAAGCTGTTTTCCGTACTCTGAAACTTTTTTCATTCCAGATTTTCTTCCATGCTGACCAGGTGTGGATGGAGTTTTTTCCATAGCACATTTACCGGTACGACACTTTGTACCCTTTAAAAACAACTTTTCTCCGGCCTGACGACATTTTCTGCAGACTGCTAAATTACTTGCCATAAAAACCTTTAAACAACTTAATTAATTTAAAAAACTATTATACTCTACGCTTCTTAGGAGGTCTACATCCATTATGAGGCAATGGTGTAACATCTCTTAAAAGCGTTACTGTTAAACCAGAAGATTGTAAAGCTCTTACAACAGAGTCCCTGCCTGAGCCAGGACCTTGCATATTAACTTCTACAAGTCTTGCACCCATACCTACCAATTCTTTTGCTAGGTTAGTTCCTATTTGTGTAGCCGCAAAAGGAGTTCCTTTACGAGCACCTTTAAAACCAAGCTGCCCAGAACTACCACGTAAAACAACGTCTCCAGTTGTTGTTGTAATAGCAACCAAAGTGTTATTAAAAGTAGACTTTATATGCGCTACTACAGTATCAATATTCTTCCACTGTTTTTTTTTGCTTCTTTTTTTATAAGCCATCTTTACCTCTTATACTCTAAACTACTAAATTACTTTTTGGTTACAGCCTTTTTCAACGCTATAGCACCACCGGCACGCTTAGGACCTTTTCGGGTTCTAGCGTTTGTTTTAGTACGCTGTCCTCTTACAGGTAAAGATCTCTTATGCCTAAGCCCTCTATAAGAACTTATCTCTTGAAGTCTTTTTATATTTAAGGTTATCTCCTTACGCAGATCACCCTCAATTTTGTAACCTTCAGTTATACACTTTTGAATAGCGGCAACCTGTTCATGAGACAAGTCCTTGATACGAATATCAGGACTAATTTTAGTCATAGCTAAAATATCTTTAGCTCTAGGTAAACCGATACCAAATAGATAGGTAAGTCCTATCTCTACACGTTTGTTAGCAGGTAAATAAACACCTTCGATACGAGCCATGCAAAAACCTCTCTATCCTTGACGCTGTTTATGTCTAGGGTTTCTCTTACAAATCACTCTAACGATTCGTCCACGTTTTACAATCTTACAATATTCACAAATCTTTTTCACAGATGTACGTACTTTCATAACGCTATCTTTCAACTAAAAAAACAAAACTTAAATTTTCACTTTAACTTTAAACTTAAAAGCTATTTACTATCTATACCTTATAACGAGAAATAATTCTACCCTTAGTCAAATCATAGGGTGAAAGCTCCACCGCTACCTTGTCACCAGGCAAAAGTTTTATATAGTGCATTCGCATTTTACCAGAAACATGGCCTAAAACCAAGTGTCCACCTTCAATCTCCACTTGAAACATAGCATTTGGTAAAGCCTTTATAACCGTGCCGTCAACTATAATAACATCACTTTTCTTTTTCATACTAAATCTAGTACCTCAATTGTTATAATCTGGTAAAAATCTGTGGCCCACTTTTTGTTATTAAAACAGTGTCTTCTACGTGGGCTGCAAGGCCACCGTCTGCGGTTTTTGCAGTCCAACCATCATTCATTATCTTTACTTTATAATCACCTTGAGCAATCATAGGCTCGATAGCCAAAGTCATACCCTCACGTAAAACGGGACCACAACCTGATTCACCAAAGTTAGGAATGTCCGGTTCCTCATGCATCTGCCTGCCAATCCCATGACCCGCAAAATCTCGAATTACACTAAACCCTGCTGATTCAACTACTTGCTGTACACAAGCAGATATATCAGAAATCCTATTACCAACAACGGCTTTTTCAATAGCAGAATCTAAAGCTTTTTGGACAACAATCGCAATTTTTTTCACAGAACTATCAACGTCCCCCACAAAAAAATATCTCGCAGTATCTGCACAATAATTTTTATAGGACCCTACAACATCTATTTTAACAAAATCTCCAGATTTTAAAATAACTTTCTCTGAAGGAATCCCGTGTACAATCACATCATTTAATGAGATGCATGTTGCATGGCTATAACCACCATATCCCTTACAGACAGGAGACAAGCCTGAAGCTATCATACGCTCTTCAACAAACTTATCAAGTTGCAAGGTTGTAGTACCTGGAACAGTGATGCTTTTTACTTCTTGTAATATTTTAGCAAGCAACTGTCCAGCTATTCGCATTTTTTCGATTGCCGCTTTATTTTTTATCTTTATCATAATTATAAAAAAGCTAAATAATAGCCTTAAATTCTCTAAAAACCTGATCCTGAAGTTTACTGCTTACATCCAGGATACACATATTAACATCTACTGAATCATAAAAACTCAAAAGTTTTTCTTTATATTCAGGATAACGCTTTAACCGCTCTTTTACACCTTTGATCTTGTCGTCTTCTCTTTTTAGTAGCTTACTACCACAAAAGCAACAAAACCCATTTTTCACAATCTCATCAGAATAAACAGCCTGACAGCTTTTGTTCTGACAAACAAGGCGTTTTTCAACTCTTTCAATGACTTCTTCATCTGATATTGTAAAGCAAATCGCTTTAAAATTGAAATTTGGAACATTTTGCTTAAAAAAATCTAAGAAAAAAGCTGCCTGCCCTCTGGTTCTAGGAAATCCATCAAGAATAACGGATCCTGCCGTAGCAGATTTCAATATAATCCAATCACAAACAATATCAGCGATCAGAGAGTCAGGAATCAGCCTATTGTTATTTAAATAGGCTGATATTAATTTTCCTAATTCAGTTCCAAGCTCAACATGCTTTCTACATAAATCACCAGTAGATAAGACAGGAAAAGCTAAATCTTTGTTGCACCTTTGCGCCAAAGTTCCCTTACCCGAACACGGTGGGCCAATGAACGAATAAATCGTACTATCGACCACCCCTACTCCTTAACCTACCCGTTGATAAAAAGCCTTCGTATCGTCTTTCTATCAAGTGTGTCTCTATTTGAGCAGAGGTATCCAAAGCAACACCAATAACAATCAGAAGGCTAATACCACTAAATATCACAGGAAAGTGAAAAAGTGAAGCCAAAATGCTTGGTAAAATTGCCAAAGATGCCAAATAAACGGCACCCGGAAAACCTATTCTTGTCAAAAGATAATCAAAAAACTCTGCTGTCTTTTTACCTGGACGAATACCTGGAATGAAACCGCCTGATTTTCTTATATTATCAGCCAATTCAACCGGGTTAAAAATCACCGCAGTATAAAAGAATGCAAAGAACACAATTAGCCCAGCTTCTAAAGTATAAAATAATACGCTTCCATAACTAAGCCAGTCAGCTAAAAAACTTAGTGCTGGAATCTTAGACGAAAGGATATTAGCAATAAAAACAGGTAACTGTATAATTGCGCCAGCAAAAATAACCGGTATAACACCTGAAGGATTAATCTTCAAAGGTATATAAGAGCTTTGACCACCATACACTTTATTACCGACAACCCTTTTTGCATATTGTACGGGGATGCGGCGTTCACCTTTTTCTAAAAACACTACACACATTATAACAGCAACTGTAAGTACAGCTAAGAAACCAGCAACTAATGGATCTGTCTGGCCCATTTGAACGTGATTTATTAACTTAATTACAGCACCAGGCAAACCAACTACTATACCAGCAAAAATTATCATAGAACTACCGTTACCAAGACCATGAGTATTTATTTGCTCACCCAACCACATAACAAACATGGCGCCAACACTAAATATTAGCACTGTGGTTAGTCGGAAATTCCAACCAGGATTAAGGACAAGACCAGGTTGTGAAGATACAAGAGCAGAAATTCCAAACCCTTGAATAATACTAAGCCCTAAAGCTAAGTAACGTGTATATTGTCCGATAATCTTTCTGCCATATTCACCCTCTTTAGATAATTGCTCCAAAGTTGGAACCATCACAGTAAGCAACTGAATCATAATAGAGGCATTAATGTAAGGAATCATTCCTAATGCAAATATGGAAAAGTTTCTTAACGCACCACCAGAAAAAAGATCTAAGTATCCAATTAAACCACCGGCAAAGCCAGAGCTTAATAAGTTACCTAAAGCTGCAGTGTTTATACCAGGGACAGGAACGTGTGCTCCAAACCTGTAAACAGCTAATACACCTAAAGTAAAAGCCAGCTTTTTTCTTAATTCTGGGACGAAAAATATGTTCTTAAAATTACTAAATTGTACTATCACCACTAAACTCCTCGTTCAACCTGAATTACTTCAGCCTTCCCCCCTGCTTTTTCAATCGCCTCTACGGCCGACTTACTAAATAATTCAGCTTTAACTGTTAAATTTTTAGTTAATTTACCATTACCTAATACTTTAACAAAAAACTTACTTCTACCTTTAATCAAGTTCTTTTCTTGCAACGCAAGTCTATCGACAACTTGACCTGATTCGAATCTTAATTCTAAATCATTTAAGTTTATTGTTTTAACTTCTTTTCTAAATCTATTGGTAAAACCTCGTTTAGGCAATCTACGAGTCAAAGACATTTGACCACCCTCGAAGAATCCTTTTAATTCTCCAGGTGCGCCAGATCTAGACTTTTGACCCTTATGTCCCTTACCAGACGTACCACCTCTATCTCCACCTCTACCAACGCGCTTTCTGTCTTCAGATGTTGACTCTAAATTATTAAGCTGAAACATTGTCACCCTCATTCTTCTTGACTGTAAGATCTCTTCCAACAATTTCGCTTAAAGTCTTACCTCTAATTGCTGCTATTTGTCTAGCAGATCTTAAACGCTTAAGAGCCTTGATCGTTGCTTTTACAACATTCTGAGAATTAGAAGAACCTAAAGATTTAGCTAAAATATCTTTTACGCCTATAGCATCCATAACAGCGCGAACTGCACCACCGGCAATAACGCCTGTACCTTTAGAAGCTGAGCGAAGTAAAACATGACTTGCACCATGTCTACCGGTAATCGTGAATGGAATGGTAGTCTTATACATAGGAACGGAAAACATATCTTTTCTCGCTCTCTTCAAAGCTTTAGAAATAGCAGATGCAACTTCTCTACTTTTGCCTAATGCAACTCCAACTTTACCCTTACGATCACCTACAACGACTAGAGCGGAAAACGCAAATCTTCTTCCACCCTTAATTACCTTTGCAACACGCCTAACCTTTAAAACTGTTTCAGCATATTCATCGGTCGGTGTGAAATTTTTTTTACCTCTTGCTTGGGCCATACCAATCTTTCCTACTAAAAATCTTTTTTGTTTTTAAAACTGCAAACCACTTTCACGCAAGCCATCAGCTAATGCGCGAACTCTACCGTGATATAAATTTTTGCCTCTATCAAAGAATACTTTATCTATAGATTTTTCTAAAGCAATCTTTCCTAGTTCAATGCCAACTTTTTTAGCCATAGAAGACTTATCTAACTTTTCATCTTTTAAGTTAAGAGAAGAAAAGCTTACAAGAGTATTTTGTGTATTATCATCAATAATTTGAGCACTTATATGCTTCAAACTTCTAAAAACACAAACCCTAGGCTTAACCCCACGGCTTACTACTTGCTTACTTCTAACTCTATGAGTTCTTCTTGTCCCTCTTACGCTAATCTTCTTTTGAGCTTTTCTCTGAATACTCACTTAATGTTACCTTTCTGTGGATCAATTACTAAGAAGCCTTAGTCTTACCAGCCTTACGAATAACAACTTCACCTTCGACAATAATTCCTGTCCCTTTATAAGGTTCTGGCGGTCTAAGAGATCTTACTGCATCACAGGCATTTCCAAGTAAAAACTTATCAGAAGACTTAAATATTAAATTTTGTCCGGTTTTATCAAGAACAACTTCCACCTCTTTTGGCAAATCATAATCAACCTTATGACTATATCCCAAAGAGAAAACAAGTTTTTTACCTGTTAGTTGAGCCTTATAACCTAATCCAACTATTTTTACTTTTTTTTCAAACCCTGTTTGAACACCTTGAACTTTATTTGCCAATAAAGCACGATGCAATCCCCACATCATTCTGTTTTGTCTAGTGTCTTCTTTAATGGTCAAAGATAAAGCACTATTATCCAAAATAATATTTATTTCTTCAGGTAAAACATGAGTAAACTCTGCCTTAGGACCCTTTAGAAAAACAGTGTTGTTTTTAATCTCTACTTTAGCAGTTGAGATTATTATTGGTTTTCTTCCTATTTTAGACATAATTTACACCTTTACCAAACATGACAAAGAACTTCGCCACCAACGGAGAGTTGCTTTGCTTGTTTATCTGTTATTATACCCTTATTAGTAGTTAAAATAGAAACACCTAAACCACCAATAACCGAAGTCATATTTTTTGTGCCTTCATAGTAACGACGTCCAGGAGTACTAATCCTTGTTATTTCGTTAATAGCAGGCTCTCCATTTACATACTTAAGATGAATGGTTAAAAATAAACTCTTTTTATCATCTTCGAACTTTTCAAAGTCTCGAATGAAACCCTCATCTTTAAGTACTTTTGCTATACCAAGTTTCTCATTCGAACAAAACATCGTTGCCCGACGCTTACCGACCATTATTGCATTACGAATAATGGTTAAAAAATTACCTATTACATCAATAGACATTATTTTGTCCTTCCAAATCTTACCAACTTGTTTTTTTAACTCCAGGAAGAAGTCCCTCTAACGCAAACTTTCTAAAACATATTCTGCATAGCAGGAAGTCTCTTAAAAAGCCACGAGGCCTACCACACATTTTACATCTATTTCGCGTTCTAGTGGAAAACTTTGGAGTTTTATTTGATTTCTCAATTAATGCTTTTCTTGCCATAAATCTAACCTTTTTATCCTAAATCTTTATCTTTAATAAATGGCATATTAAAACTTTTTAGAAGAGCCTTAGCATGTTCATCAGACTTAGCTGTTGTCTGAATAGTTAGATTTAGCCCTCTTGCCTTATCAACCTTGTCATAATCAACTTCAGGAAAAACCATCCAATCCTTGATTCCTAAATTGAAATTTCCATTACCATCAAAACCTGGTTTAACACCATGGAAATCCTTGATGTTTGGAATAGCAACATTAATAAGCCTATCTAAAAAATCATACATGCGTTTTCTTCTTAAAGTCACCATCACTCCAATAGGTGAACCCTCACGAAGCTTAAACCCTGCTATTGATTTTTTAGCGAAAGTTTTGACCGCTGACTGCCCTGCAATCAAACAAATCAGGTCTCTTATGCCGTTTAAAACCTTGCTATCAGCAACAGCTTCTTTGACACCCATATTTAAGACAATTTTAGATATTTTAGGAACCTGCATAACATTGTCTAAATTAAGTTCCTTTTGTAGCTTCGAGACAATTTCTTTTCTGTACAATTCTTCCATTCGTGATTTCATATAGCAACCTTAACTAAGCTAAAACGCTTCTTTGCAGCGATTACAAATTCTTGCCTTTTTGTTCTCTTCCAAAAACTTAGTCTGTACCCTACAAGCTTTTTTACAGGAAGAACAAACGGGCATCACCTTACAGATAGGTATGTAACTCTCTTCTTTGGCAATCCTACTAGTTTCACCCGACTTCTTTGCCTTAAGATGACGTGTAATAATAGCTACTCCCTTTACTAAAACCTTATTACTTTTCGTATTTATATTAATAACACTACCTTGTTTCCCTTTGTCTTTTCCGGAAACCACAAGTACCGTGTCATTTTTCTTTACCCTGCTTAACATGGTATCTATCCTATTCCATTGTTATTCTTTATAAAACTTCCGGAGCCAAAGATATTATTTTCAAATACCCCTCACCCCTCAACTCTCTGGCAATAGGGCCAAATATACGTGTACCCACGGGCTGTTTATCTTTATCAATTATAACAGCTGCATTGTCAGAAAATCTTATATAGCTACCATCAGCCCTACGAGTCTCTTTTCTAGTTCTAACCACAACAGCGCTTAAAACTTCACTCTTTTTAACTGAACCCCCAGGAATAGCTTTTTTGACAGTGACTTTTACAATATCACCAATATAGGCAAAACGCTTCCCAGTACTACCAGTAACCTGTATCACCATCAATTTCTTTGCACCTGAATTATCAGCAACTTCCAACATAGTCTGTTTCTGAATCATTAGTCATTCCTTATTAAAGTGCTTTTCTTGCAATGCGTTTTAAAACCATATGCTTAGTCTTGGAAAGAGGTCTACATTCAGCAACCTCAACCCAATCACCCATTCCAGCTTCGTTATTCTCGTCATGTACTTTGTACTTTTTTGAACGAGATATTGTTTTGCGAAGTAAAGGATGATTAAAAGTCCTGCTAACACTCACAACTACAGTCTTGTCCATTTTATCAGAGACAACTTCCCCTGAATAAATCTTTTCGTTATTTGCCATTTTGCATCTACCTTTAAAAAACTATTTTTCTTTATTGTTCAAAAAAGTCAAACAACGAGCAATATTGGAACGTATTTTCTTGAATTGAGAATAATCTTTTGCTTGACCCGCAGCCAGGTTTAGCTTTAGATTAAAACACTCTTTTTTAAGAGACTTTATCTCTTTCAATAATGAATCCGTGTCTAACTTTTTTATTTCGCTTTTATTCATAAAATTCACATCTATTTTGAAGTAGTCAAATTATCATTCTTACTAACAAACTTAGTCTTCATCGGAAGCTTATAAGCCGCAGAAGTTAATACCTTCTTAGCTACATCAGCCTCTAGACCACTTACCTCAAACAAAACTTTTCCACGTTTTACAACGCAAACCCAAAATTCTGGATTTCCCTTACCTTTACCCATTCGAGTTTCAGCAGGTTTTTTTGTTACAGGCTTATCTGGAAAAACTCTTAAAAAAAGTTCTCCAATTTTCTTCAATTTCCTACTCATCGTAATTCTTGCAGACTCAATCTGTCTTGCTGTAACCCAGGCAGGTTCAACAGCCATCAGGCCATAATCTCCGAATAGAACACATCCAGAACCTTTTCTAGCGCGCCCCTTCATTGTGCCTCTTTGAACTTTTCTGTATTTAGTTTTCTTTGGCATTAACATAGTTCAATCTTTCTGATAACTACTTTTTATTAATATTCACCGTTACAAATCCAAACCTTGATGCCAATTAGACCATACGTTGTTTGCGCTTCAACTGCAGCAAAACCGATCTTAGAACGCAAAGTATGCAATGGAACAGACCCAAGTCTTAACCATTCGCTACGAGCTATTTCAGCACCATTAAGTCGCCCGGCACAACAAATCTTTATCCCTTTGGCTCCACTCTTCATTGTGGCATAACCTGCACGCTTCATAGCTCTTTTAAAACTAACTCTTCGCGCTAATTGGTCTGCAATGTTTTTTGCAACCAAATTAGCATCCAAATCAGGAACTCTTACTTCTTGAACTGAAACATCTACATTTTTTCTGAACTTATCAAAAAACTCAGCTTTCAGACGTTCTATTCCAGCACCTTTTTTTCCAATAATAAACCCAGGTCGAGAAGAGGATATAATTACTCTAATGCTGTCACCCGCCTTTTCTATAACAACCTTTGCGATATCAATATCATTCAACTGTTGCTTCAAGAATTTTCTTATGTGTAAGTCTTCTAAAAGTTGCTTACCATAAGATCCCTTTGCGTACCAGCGAGCACTCCAATCCTCAAAAACACCTAATCTAAAACCTATAGGATGAACTTTCTGTCCCACGTGAACACCTTCACAAA
Source organism: uncultured Pseudomonadota bacterium (assembly GCA_964453985.1). Lineage (GTDB taxonomy): Bacteria > Babelota > Babeliae > Babelales > UASB340 > CAYVQB01. The sequence goes on along the minus strand of CAYVQB010000007.1, from coordinate 23,453 downwards.
ATTTGCTATGTTAAAACCAATTTTACCTATCACCTACAAGTGAGCTATTTGCTTTTTTTGGCTATTGGTTTTTTTTCCAATTCAACCTGCAAATGGCTTAGCCTTTTTCTTTGTACGTTAGCACGTCCCATCGCTCCTGGCTTATAATACTTTATAGTAGGCCCTTGGTCTACCCTAATATCCTTAATAACCAAATCGTCCATGGACGCAACATCTGAACACATATTCTTACCGTTGGAATATGCAGAAGCGATAGTCTTAATTATTGGTTGAACTCTCTTCACTGCATGATTTTCCAACCAAGCAAGAGCCTGAGCAACCGAACGACCTCTAACTACATCAACAAGAGGTCTTAACTTATAAGGGGAAACACGTATGTACTTACTTTTAGCTTTTATACTTTTTTCAAGCATTTTTTTTCAACCTTTTAATAATTATTTCTGCCCTGCCGCACCAGCTTTACGCTGACCACTGTGCAATCTGAAAGTTCTAGTTGGAGCAAATTCGCCTAAATAATGGCCAACCATGTTTTCTGAAATAAGAACAGAAACAAACTTTCTTCCATCATGAACAGCAATGGTGAGACCTACAAACTCCGGAGCAATCATACTTCTTCGTTTCCAAGTCTTTATTACCTTCCTTTGACCTGACGCTTTCATTTCTTCCACCTTCTTTAACAAAGATGGCTCAACATAAGGTCCTTTACGAATAGATCTGGTCATAACTATTATATCCTAATTTAACAATCTTTTTAAGCTCTTTTTTATTACTTACGTCTCTTTAGAATAGCAGAACTCTTACGCTTTCTTGTTCTTGCACCTTTAGTGCATTTGCCCCAAGGAGTTACAGGGTGCGATCCAGATTTAGATCTACCTTCACCACCACCGTGAGGGTGATCAACCGGGTTCATAGCCATACCTCTAACGGTAGGTCTTATGCCAAGATGTCTTGATCTTCCTGCTTTACCCAATGAAACGTTCTTCCAATCAGCGTTAGACAAAGACCCAACTGTTGCGCAATTATCTACAGAAACAGTACGTGTCTCGCCAGAAGGCATCTTTAAGATTGCAAGCCCAGCTTCTTTTCCTAAGAGTTGAACAGCACAACCAGCACTTCTTGCAAATTTACCGCCACGACCAGGAGACAACTCAACATTATGAATAAAGAAACCAACAGGTATGCCCTTTATAGGAAGACAATTACCAACTCTAGGTTCAGCCTTTGCTCCAGCAACAACTGTATCTCCAATATTCAAATTCTCAGGTCTAAGAATATATCCTTTTGCTCCGTTCTTATAAAAAATCAAAGCAATAAAAACATTTCTGTTTGGATCATATTCAAAGGCATTTACAATACCTGGAACATCTTTTTGTATTCTTTTAAAATCTATAATTCTATATTGCCTTTTAGCTCCACCGCCACGATGTCGAACTGTAATACGACCATAGGCATTACGACCACCTGTACTCTTTAATGGAGCAAGCAAAGCCTTTTCAGGATCTTTTTTAGTCAAATCCTTAAAAGATAAAAACTGCTGTGTACGTAATGAAGCATTTCTAGGTTTTCTGTTAATTACAGCCATGTTATTTTCCTTCTAAGCTCATTTCTTTTTTGCCCACAGTTTCCCGTTCAACACCCATAGTTTCAAAATCACCAGGCAAATCAATCCTATAACCCTTTTTCAAAGTTATAACGGCCTTCTTTGTATCAGGTGACTTGAAAGGCATCCTTGCGAAAATCTTTTTCTTTCCAGGACAAGAAAGAACTCGAACCTTATCAACCTTAACATCCCAAATATTCTCAACAGCTTGGCGAATCATAATCTTATTCGCAAACTTGTTAACTTGAAATGTTGTCTGTCTTAACTTTTTGAATAATTCAACACTCTTTGGTGTCATTATTCTCTTTTTTATAATATCGTAAGCACTTAGTTTCATATTTCAATCCAAACTTAATTCCACGCTGAAATCATCTCTTTAAAAGAGTCTGCGTCTTTTTTCAAAAATACCCAACAATCACTATTACTTAAATTATAAGCATCAGCTTGGCCAAAACTAAGTATGCTAACATTAGGAATATTCCTAAATGATATCCAATTCAAATCATCACCAAAAGGTAGAAAGAGTACGACTTTTTCATTTTTCTTATCTATACTCTTTAACGCATTTGAAGCATTTCTTGTGTTGGGCTTATCTAGATTAAAATCCAAACAATACAATTGTTTTCTTTCTAAACAATTATGTAAAAGATTGTTTAAAACCAATTGCACTTGCTTACGGTTAATACTCAAAGTTCTTGTTCTGGGCTGCGGTCCAAAAGTTACGCCACCCTTTCTCCATAAAGGAGAACGTAAAGATCCAGCCCTAGCACGACCAGTACCTTTTTGTTTCCAAGGTTTTTTATTGGAGAAACTAACATCACTTCGACCTTTACAACTAACAGTTCCTTGTCGCCAGTTAAGCATTAAAGCTTTTATTGCATAAGAAAATGTTTTTAAGCTTTCTTCTCTTTTCGAAGAAAACTGTATATCTAATTTATCTTGTTCTGTTCCGTTAGAATCATAAACAGGTATCTTGGCCATAGTCATTATCCTTGCTTGCAAACGATTACCAAAGAATCTTTTTTCCCTGGGATCGTTCCTTTTACAAATAGACAACCATCTTTTTTATCTAAATGTACAACTTTTAATCCCTTAACTGTCACTTGTTTATTACCCATGTGTCCAGGAAGTTTTTTTCCTTTTATAACATTACCCTGTGAACACATATTTCCTATCGAACCGGGAGCTCGGTGGAATGTTGAACCGTGACTTGCAGGACCTCCTGCAAAGCCCCAACGCTTAACAACACCCTGAAAACCTAAACCCCTACTGGTTCCGGTAATTTTAACAAGGCTTTCTGATTGCAAGCCGACACCATCAAGATCAACTTTTTGTCCCAACTTAAAACCTGCTAATTCAGATTCTTGTACTGAGACTTCACGCAAATGACAAAAATGTTTTTTCTTATTCTTTAACCAATCAATAGAAAAAACTTCCTTTTTGTATCTATTTCTCAATATCCCTAACTGCAATGCTGCATACCCATCTCCCTGAGGAGTTTTAATTTGGGTCACAAATAAATTTGCAACATCAATCACCGTAACAGGAATAACCTCACCCTTTTGGGTGAATATTTGGGTCATACCTATTTTTTTACCTAAAACGCTATTTAGCATAAATTCAGCCTCTTGCTAATCAATATATCTTTATCTAATCTCAACATCAACGCCAGCTGAAATATTCAACTTCATTAAAGCATCCATTGTCTGCTCTGAAGGTGCAACTATATCCAGAATTCTCTTATGAGTTGTTAACTCAAATTGCTCTCTAGACTTTTTATCAACATGGGGGGATCTTAAAACAGTAAAACATTTCCTATGATTGGGTAAAGGAACAGGACCCAAAACTTGGGATCCTGTTCTTTTCACTGTCAAAGCAATTTGTTTTACCGCACTGTCCAACAACTGATGATCATAAGATTTCAATGTTAAACGTATTTTTTGCTTTTTCATTCAAAAAAACCTGTAATATTATTCTACGATTTCTGTAACAACACCAGCACCAACAGTTCTGCCACCTTCACGGACAGCAAACTTCAACTCTTTATCCATTGCAATTTTGCTTGACAATTCTACAGTTACTTCAACTTCATCGCCAGGAACAACCATTTCTCTGCCTTCTGGAAGAGTAATGCTCCCTGTAACGTCTGTAGTTCTAAAATAAAACTGTGGTCTGTAGCCATTAAAGAATGGTGTATGACGTCCACCCTCATCTTTCTTTAATGTAACAATTTGTGCCTTGAATTTTCTGTGAGGAGTAATAGAACCTACTGCTGCAAGAACTTGCCCACGTTCCACGTCTTCCTTTTTGATACCACGTATCAAGATACCAACGTTATCACCAGCAAAACATTCTTTCATTTCTTTATTGAACATTTCAATGCCGGTAACAGTGGTTTTTCTTGTATCAGCAAAACCAACGATTTCAACTTCAGAACCAATCTTGATTATACCGTTTTCTACACGACCGGTAACAACTGTTCCTCTACCGGAGATAGAGAATACATCTTCTACTGGCATCAAGAAAGGCTTATCTTTATCTCTTTCTGGTGTTGGAATGTAAGAGTCAACAGCATCCATTAATTTATAAATAGATGGAATTCCAATTTCACTTGTATCGCCTTCTAAAGTTTTTAATGCAGATCCTCTAACGATAGGAATATCATCACCAGGAAAACCATACATAGAAAGCAATTCTCTTACTTCTTCTTCAACCAACTCAACCAAGCCTTCATCATCAACCATGTCTATTTTGTTTAAATAAACAACAAGAGTAGGAACACCAACTTGACGAGCAAGAAGGATGTGCTCTCTGGTCTGAGGCATTGGACCATCAGCTGCGGACACAACCAAAATGGCTCCATCCATTTGTGCTGCACCGGTGATCATGTTTTTTACATAATCAGCGTGACCAGGACAATCTACGTGAGCATAATGACGTTTCTCTGTTTCATACTCAACGTGAGATACTGCTATGGTAATACCTCTAGCTTTTTCTTCTGGAGCGTTATCAATTTGATCAAACGCTTTAAAAGTAGCGCCACCTTTTTCAGCTAAAGCTTTTGTAATAGCTGCTGTTAAAGTTGTTTTACCATGATCAACGTGCCCAATTGTACCAATATTGCAATGAGGCTTTGTTCTTTCAAATACACCTTTTGCCATTTTGTATATCCTTCCTAAACAAACTAATTTAAACTATTTTTGTCCTACAATTACATCCTGAACGTTCTGCGGAACTTCTCTATATACTTCAAATTGCATAGAAGAGCTAGCTCGTCCCTTAGTCATAGAACGTAAATCGGTAGTGTAACCAAACATTTCAGAGAGAGGAACCTCTGCTGTAATAACTTGAACACCTTTACGCTCACCCATCTTTAAAATTCTTCCCCGCCTAGAACTCAAGTCACCCATAACATCACCCATATATTCTTCTGGGGTGACTACTTCTATTTTAAAGATAGGTTCTAAAAGAACAGGACTAGCCTTTCTCATACCATCTTTAAAAGCCATGGATGCCGCGATCTTAAACGCCATTTCTGAAGAATCTACATCGTGATAAGATCCATCAAAAACAGTAACCTTAACATCTTCTACCGGATAATCAGCAAGAATACCCGCCGTTAAAGCTTCTCTTACGCCCTTTTCAATACCAGGAAGAAACTCTCTAGGAATAGATCCACCTTTGATCTTTTCTTCAAACTCAAAACCTGAAGCTCTTTCTTTTGGTTCCAACTTAAGCCAAACATGACCATACTGACCACGTCCACCTGATTGGCGAACAAATTTACCTTCAGATTCAACAAGTTTTTGAATAGTTTCTTTATAAGCAACTTGAGGTTTTCCAACAGTAGCCTCAACTTTATGCTCCCTAAACAACCTATCCACAATAATTTCTAAGTGAAGTTCACCCATTCCAGAAATAACCGTTTGGCCCGTATCCTTATCAAAAGTGAATTTGAAAGATGGATCCTCTTGCATTAACTTTCTTAATGAAAGGGTCATTTTTTCATAATCACCACGCCCTTTTGGCTCAATTGCAACACTAACAACTGGCTCAGGAAAGTCTATAGACTCTAAAAGGATAGGTCTTTTTTCATCACATAGAGTGTCGCCAGTCATAACATCCTTAACGCCAACAACGGCAACAATGTCACCAGCTTCAACTCTTTTTAATTCTTCTCTTTTATCTGCATGCATCTTTAGAATACGACTTACACGCTCTTTTTTACCTTTTGCAGCATTAAAAACATATGATCCAGCTTCCAAAGAACCTGAATAAACTCTTGCGAAGGTCAAAGAACCAACGAAAGGATCTGTCATGATTTTAAAGGCCAAAGCAGCAAATGGACCATCCGAATCCGCTTCACGCGTCTCAACTTTATCCGTATCAGGGTTAATCCCCTCAACCGGAGGAACATCTAAAGGAGAAGGTAAATAATCAACAACAGCATCCAACAAGAGCTGTACACCCTTATTCTTGAAAGCTGTCCCACAAAACATAGGTGTTATTTCTTGACTTAACACACCTTTTCTAATTCCGGTCTTAATTTCTTCAAGAGAAATATCTTTACCATATAAATATTTTTCAGCCAAATCATCATCAAAGTCACAAGCAGCTTCAATAACTTTTTCCCTAAGCTCAGCAGCTTTATCTTTATATTCATCAGGTATTTCAACTCTTTGCATTACAGACCCCTTAGAGTCTTCATCAAAAAGTACCATTTTTTCGTCTAATAAATCTATTATGCCTACAAAGTTCTCTGACTGCCCCACAGGAATTTGCATTGCTAGAGGATTGCCTTTTAATTTTTGATCAACATCCTCAACAACACCAAAAAAGTCAGCGCCTATTCGGTCTAACTTGTTAACAAAGGCTATACGAGGAACTTTATATCGATCAGCCTGCCTCCAGACAGTTTCGGATTGAGGCTCAACACCACCAACACCACAAAAAACAGCCACACAACCATCTAAGACACGAAGAGATCTTTCAACCTCAACAGTAAAGTCTACGTGACCCGGAGTATCAATAATATTAATATGCTGATCTTTCCAGAAACAGGTTGTTGCTGCAGAAGTAATAGTGATACCTCTTTCTTGTTCCTGCTCCATCCAGTCCATAGTAGCTTCGCCCTCATGGACCTCACCAATTTTATGAGAAACGCCAGTATAATAAAGTATACGTTCGGTAACAGTAGTCTTACCGGCATCAATGTGGGCCATAATCCCAATATTTCTATAGTTTTTTAATCTATTTTTATCGCCATTACTCATACTAATTTACCTTTGCTAAGAAATATTACCAGGCATAGTGAGAGAAAGCTCTGTTGGCTTCTGCCATTCTATGAATATCTACACGTTTTTTGACAGCATTACCTCTAGCTTCTGAAGCTTCTAAGAGTTCAGCGGCCAATCGTTTACCCATTGTCTTATCTGATCTTCCAGCGGCAGAACTAATAAGCCAACGCAAAGATAAAGCAGTAGCTCTTCTTGGGCGAACTTCTGTAGGTATTTGGTATACACCACCACCAACACGTCGAGATTTAACCTCAACAGCAGGCTTAACTTGCTTAATAGCTTTCTCGAAAACCAAGAAGCCCTTCTTGTCATCGCCACCTAAACTTTGAGCCAATATATCGAAAGCGTCATAAACTATCTTTCGAGCGGTATTTTTCTTACCCCTCTCCATTATCATATTTATTAACTTTTGAACTAAGGCAGAATTAAATCTTGGATCAACACCTATGTCTCTGACAAGGCTAACTGATTTACGTCTTGGCATTAGCTTTTACCTCCCTTTTTCTTCTTTGTACCATATAAAGAACGAGATTGCCCACGACCTTCAACTCCAGAGGCGTCTAATGCTCCTCGGACAATATGATACTTTACACCAGGTAAATCCTTTACCCTTCCACCCCTAACTAAGACAACTGAGTGCTCCTGAAGATTGTGACCTTCACCTGGAATATAGGCTGAAATTTCCTTACCAGTAGTCAGCTTAACACGAGCCACTTTTCTTAACGCAGAGTTTGGCTTTTTAGGTGTTACAGTATAAACACGCACGCAAACGCCTCTTCTTTGAGGACATTTACTAAGCGCAGGAGACTTTGTCTTCTTTAGAATCGCTTTACGATTCGATCGTACAAGTTGATTTATCGTTGGCATGTCTTGTATCCCACTCAACAAAATTATTGGTTTAAATAATAAAAACTCTATATTGACTAACATTAATTTTATAGTTTTTTAAACTTTTTTCAAGTAATAATTAGTCGATTCCTGTTTATTTCTGCAAACAAACCCTGCATGAACGGCTTTTCATTATTTTGATTTACAAATTTAATAAAAAAAGTTTTTTTAATATATACTGTTTGCTAGATTTAGTTATCAAGAATTTAATAAACTTTTTTTGACAAATAAAATGTTAATTAAAAAATCTAAAATAGAAGGACAAATATGAGTTTAAATGTTTTCGCTATTTTCCTTAACACAAAGCTAATCCCCTTACTCCTTGCAATCTTCGGATTCGGCCTACTAATAACGGTTCACGAGCTGGGACACTTCATATTTTGCAAGATTTTTAATATATACACACCTACATTTTCTATAGGTATAGGACCCAAGATAATTGAAAAGAAAATAGGATCAACAAATTTTCGCTTATCAGCAATTCCTCTGGGAGGTTATGTTGAAATTGCAGGCCTTGCTGAAGCTGGCGGACAGGGAGAACAAAAACTTGCAACAATGAAGGGTGATGGCTCTTTTGCAGACAAACCTTTCTGGCAAAAAGCCCTTGTATTACTTGGAGGGATCATATTTAACCTATTATTCGCATATACAGCATTCTCTTTTGTTTATTTTTACGGAATACCAAAACAGACAGCCAATATTTCAATAAGTACTAAAATAAATAAAGGCTTTCAAGAAAAATACAATCTGAAGCCAGAAGACAATATAATTTCGATTAATAGCGAAACCTTAAGCACTAACCCTAAAGAATTAGTGCCGGTAATCCAGAAGCAATTTATGGATTTATCTAAAAAAACAACAGAGCCCGAAACTCTAAATATAATAGTTTTGCGCGACAACAAAGAAATTAATTTATCCTTAAAACTTGAGACCGAAAAAGAAAAAGATGCATTTATGGCGAGTATAGAGTTAAAATCTACACCAATTGTAGGAGAATATGAAAGATACCCCTTATTCTCAGCCATATCAAAAGGAATTCACGTAACGAATCAATGGGCCTATCAAATAGTATATGGTATAAAGTACCTTATCACACAAAAAACATTAAAAGGCGCCGGTGGCCCTATCATGATACTCTCAAAGACATTTGAAACTGCCCAAAAAGGCTTTCTACCCCTTCTAGTATTTCTTGCTATAATCAGCGTAAATTTAGCCATAATCAATCTTTTACCTATCGGAGCACTCGATGGTGGACAATTATTATTTACAACGATAGAAGCCATAATTCGTAGACCAATACCAGAAATAATAAAGGTTGGTGTTAATATTGCATCTTGGGTGCTAATTTTAGGCTTAATTTTATACTTATCTTATAAAGATTTAATGCTACTGATATTTAATCAGTAATAGGCTTATCTTCTTTTTTGATTAATAACCAGTCCTTGCCTTTGCCCATTTTTGTCTTAACAAGAGCATAGCCACCCTTCACGCGCTTACCTTCTAGCCAAACTTCAATTTTGCCCGCGTGAAAAGATTTTTCCATAGAAATGTCTTTTAGGTTTTTATAGGTGCCCTTATCCCAAAGCTCGACAGTGCCTGCACCATATTGACCCTCAGGAATCAGTCCCTCAAAATTTGCATAATTAAGTTTATGATCTTCAGTCAGTACTGCTAATCGCTTTTCTTTTGGGTCAAACGATGGCCCTTTTGGTATCGCCCAGGATTTCAGCTTACCATAGATTTCTAATCTAAAATCATAATGTAAATGGGTTGCAGCATGTTTTTGAATAACAAAGATACTTTTGGACATGAAAACTCTCCTCTTTAAAAAAAGAAAATTAAGTAATCATTAAACTAATTGCCATAGTTCGGGATTTTCAATAAAATGCTTAACAATTAATCGATTAAAGCTATGCCCTGTCTTTTGTGCCTTAATAGTGCCAGCAAGTTTTTTACCTAATAACGAAAGATCCCCAATTAAATCCAGAAGCTTGTGCCGTACAAATTCATCTTGAAAGCGTCTTTCGTTCAGAAACTCTTCTTGTGACAATACAACGGTATTACCAAGCGTTGTACCCTTTGCAAGACCATAACGCCTTAGAAATGGCAGCTGCTCCAGAAAACCAAAAGTTCTAGCAGGAGCAATGTTTTTTACAAAATAATCTATATCAAGAACTCCATCAAGCTGGCTCTTTCCTACTAATGGATGAGAGAAGTCCGCAAGATAATCAAAGTATAAGCCCTGATCGAACTCTTTTTTATTGTCGTCAAATATAGCAGGTATAACCTGAATACAACGCCCATCTTTGTCTTTAAATTCAAGTAGATATTTAGGGGTTAAAAACTGCTTATCCCTATCTTGCTCTTGTAGCCCAATAGATAGTATTCCATCAACAAAAGAAATCGCACTACCGTCTAAAATAGGGATCTCTGGGCCATAAACAGAAATAACCAGATTATCTATATTTAAGGCAACAATTGATGCCATTAAATGCTCAACCGTACTTAACATAAAACCGGGACTGTTTAAAACTGTCGCATGCATAGCCTCTTGAGGAACTATTTGGCCAATTTTTATCTGATTACCATTAGGATCTTGGAAAAGTATACCCGTATCAACTTGCGCAGGCCTTAAGACAACCTTTGCTTCTAACCCAAAATGCACGCCTATACCACTAAAGCTTACTTTATGATTTAAAGTCTTTTGTTTCATAAATACTTCTTTTAAATAAAAAAAGCGGGACCAAATTTGGTCCCGCCAATCTAAATTAACTTTTTAAAAAGTTACCCTATTATTTACTTACTTGAGCTGTATGAGGATGCTCAGCTCCAGCATAAGCTTTGAGTTTCTTAATCATTTGACGACTAAGTTTGTTATTAGGAAGCATGCCTTTTACTGCATACTGAATTAACAAAGCAGGGTCTTTTTTAAATAAATCTCTTGCAGTAATCTGTTTTAAACCACCTCTCCAGCCAGAAAAGAAGCTGTAGGTTTTGCCTTCCCACTTGTCCCCTGTAAGCTTGATTTTATCGCAGTTAATTACAACGACATAATCACCGCCATCTGTGTGAGGTGTATATTCGGCCTTATCCTTGCCTCTTAAAATATCAGCTATTTGAGTTGACAAGCGACCTAAAATCTTACCTGAAGCATCTATTGTTTGCCATTCAGGAGCTCTATCTTCATTTTTTAAGAAAAAACTTTTATTCATATCCATGCTAAATAATCCCTATTAGTTTATCGATTATTCTTGTAAATTTCAGTGTTATATATAGATTTTAAAGCAAAAATCGAAGTCGGTCAAATACTAAAGAACAAAATCTTTTTTTATAACAGCCTGAATAAAGGCATCAAATAACGGATGTGGCTCCAAGGGTGTAGACAAAAACTCAGGGTGAAATTGGCACCCCAACATAAATGGATGGTTTACCAGCTCTGAAATCTCAACCAAATCTTTATCCTTGTATGTCCCTGAAAAAAGTACCCCTGCCTTTTCAAACTGCTTTTTAAATTTATTATTAAACTCATATCTGTGTCTGTGTCGCTCATTAATCTCTTTTTTACCATAAGCTTTGCCTGCAATAGAATTTGGTTTAACCAAACATCTTGATACACCAAGCCTCATAGTCCCACCCTTAGACTTAATACCCTCTTGTTCCTCTAGCAATGATATTATTGGATATTTTACCTTTTTATCAAACTCAGTACTAGAAGCACCCTTTAGCTTTAAAACATTGCGCGCAAATTCAATAAGCAAAATCTGCATACCTAAACACAAACCTAAATATGGTATATTATTTTCCCTTGCCCATTTTGTAGCAAGAATTTTACCATCCACCCCTCTTGT
>CAYVQB010000007.1:0-11720 GCA_964453985.1 uncultured Pseudomonadota bacterium | reverse complement strand
GCTTTTTTTGTTCTTTTAATTCCAAACCAACTTTGAACTCTCTTGTTAACTTCTTGTTCTTTTAAGTCTAAAAAAAGTTTGTAAATTGGCCTGTAAGTTAGAACCTCAAAGATTAAATCTTCATCTATTCCACACATAATAGAAAGCTTTTCTATCGATTTCTTATCTATATGTTTGTCTGTTCTTAAAAAGAGACTATCCGGAGTAAGGCCTGCCTTTTTTAATGTCATAATACTGTGCTGAGTGGGTTTAGTTTTTATCTCATTGGCCCAGCTTAAAAAAGGAACCAAGCTAAGATGGCAATGCATTAGCTGCCTTCTTTCAAGCTCCATTTTTAGTTGCCTTACAGCTTCTAAGAAAGAAATCCCCTCCATATCACCGACAGTCCCCCCAATTTCTACCAAAACAAAATCAACTTTGGTTTTTAGTGCAAAATGTAATAATCGATCTTTTATTGCATTAACAACGTGAGGGACAACCTGAATATCTCTACCTAAAAACTTACCTTCCCTTTCTTTATCCAAAATCTCCTTAAAAATTTGGCCTGAAGAAACGGATGAATATTTATTCAAGTGCACGCCAAGAAGTCTTTCATAATGGCCCAAATCTAAATCTGTCTCTGCACCATCATCTGTAACAAAAACTTCTCCGTGAACCAATGGAGACATGGTTCCAGGATCAACATTTAAGTATGGATCCCATTTGATTACAGAAAGAGAGTAACCTGAATTTTTTAATAATACACCAAGAGAAGAGGCTAGTATCCCTTTACCCAAAGATGAACAAACTCCACCGGTTACAATAATAAATTTTGTCTTCTGAGCTATAACTTTTTCTGTTAATTTTTCCGTATTCATAAACAGATCTCTCTTTCTTATAAAAATAAACTTATTTATTTTTGGCCATTAATTTTTCTATCTCACTCGCTTTTTTTGGCAACTGAAAACTTAAACAAATAACTCCATCTTCTGTCATTACATAATCGTCTTCTATTCGCACTCCCAAATTCTGTTCCGGAATGTAAAGTCCTGGTTCAATAGTGAAAACATCTCCAGGAGCAAGTGGATAATCCATGCTTCCAACATCATGAACATCTAATCCTAAAAAATGTCCTATTGAATGTGATATATATTTACCATAACCCTTATCTTGTAAAAACTTTGTAGCCAAGTGATTCAGAGATAAATCTTGTTTTTCTGGATTATTTAAAAATGTACCAGGCTTTGCAACAGATTCAATATAATTTTGCGTTTGTAAAACCATATTATAAATTTCTAATTGTTCTTTGCTAAATTTACCAGCAACAGGGAATGTTCTAGTTAGATCCGATGCGTAATACTCGTATTCAGCTCCAATATCAACAACAACTAGATCATTAGGCTCTAACTCTTTATCTCTTTTTGTATAGTGTAAGATTGTGCTATTTTCGCCTGCAGCAACAATGCTTGGAAAAGCCGTCCTTTGTGAACCTAATTGCGTAAAAACAGATTCCGCTCCAGCTTGCAATTCATATTCAATACGCCCAGGAACTATAATATCGGCAACAGCCTCATAAGCTATACTAGTAATTTGCACAGCCTTATAAATTAGATCAACTTCAAGTTCATCTTTAAACCGCCTCATATGATGAACCAAAGGTGCTATGTCACGAGTTATGTCTTGTAAAAACGGTAAATACTCTAAACAGTTCCTATAGATCTGAATCTGAAAATAATAATTTGAACTAAGATTATCAAAAAGAGAAAATAATTGTGCATCAAAATTATCTTTAAAGAACTTATTTATATCTATTAATAAAGTTTCGTAACTATCTTCCATAAATACTGGTGATAAAGTATAGCCACCACAAGGCTTACCTAGATATTTAACTTGAGATACCCCAAATTTGCTTGCTAATTTTTCTAGATTATTATTTGCTACAGAAGCTTTAACCCATTTATCTCTTATTCCACCATAATCAGGCAAATAAAGTGTTTCTGTCCCATCTAAACAAAAACATAAAACAGCACCCGGCTCTGTAATACCTGTTAGATAATAAAAAGAACTTTCTTGTCTAAAGATATGTCTTGTATTCTCAAAATCAGCGAAAAGAATAACCATCCCATTTTTTAGCCCAGGATTTTCTCTTCTTAAAAAATCTAAAACCTGCTTTCTTCTGTTCTTAAATAACGCGTAATCCCTCATAAAAAAACTCCCCTTTCAAATTAATATCACTTAGTATAAATTGGTGGTCTCTTAAATTTCCTAGCAAAAGAGCCTAAAGAATCTAGACGAACAAATAAAGAATATGCATTTTCGCTCTTCCAATTGCCGTACTCCCGGTATCTTTTTTCTTCAAAACCTAAAGCAACGCCCCAACAATGTCCATTGTACTCTAATCTAATAGCATGAGATAACGATCTTAGCCCTTCAAACGGCAAAAACCTTGTACCTTTTTGAGAATAAAAGTGGCCATCATAAGAAAGCATAGTCTTTTTAAACAAAGGAACAGAGAAACCCACCGTCACAAAATGTGGAATATCTGAAAACAACTCTCTTTCTTTTTGTAAACTTTCATGCTGATACAAAGTCCCCAAATATAAATTCAAATCCCCCAAGGCAAAGTTAAAATTAATCTGTGACTGTAATAGCTGAAAATTTCTCCAATTATACTCTTGGCATAAAAAAAGATTTAATATATCACTACCTAGATTTAATTCAAATTTTGGAGGTAAAAAATGTTTTTGTCCAGGACATCGCCTCAACGGGAAAATGTCATTTTTGTTATAAAAATCAAAAGCTGTAATAATATTAAGATCAATCTGTAGGTTATTGAAATACCAATTATTTCTCAAATATAATTCTAATTGGTTTTTAGGATAAAGCCTATCCCACTTATCAGAGTAATACCAACTATCTTGATTTTGTTTTGATAAAAAATCCCATTTCAAAAGAGGCTGAAAATAATAAGAACTTTGTCCGTCCTGACTCTCAACAAAACTTTCAGGAAAAGCCCATTGGGCACCTGATGTCAAAAACAACCTATAATTTTTATTATTCGCCTCTACGTTGCCCTTAATCTTACTTCTTAACTGAAAAATTGGATTAAAATATAAATTAACCAGCTGGTCCCGAAACTTTAAATTCGCCTGCAAATCCGGACTATAAAAAAAACGCGCAGTATCAGCCTTATCTAAAGGCCTAAGTGCGATCTCCTTTATTGCACGGGAATTAACATAAAAGCTTTCTATCTCCTTAGACCTAGAAAAAATCTGATCCGCAAAAATATCATGTCTGTAAGATAATAAATTCTTAAATTTTGAATAAACTGTATTCCACTCTAGATGGGGCAAAAGAATAACCGTTACCGTATCCTCTACTTCTTTTTTCTTAGAAAACATATCCCACTGATCACTTTGGCGAGCCTCTGAAGGCAATAAAGCTAAAACTTCCTTTTCTTCTTTTTGGGTAAGTAGAGAAAATTGCCTTCTTGATGTCTCCTGACTATCAAAAAACAAATTAATTTGATCTTTTTTTCCTGTTGTACGCGCTATAACAGAATTGCAAAATGTATCATCAAGACCTTTTGTTGTATCAAAAAATTGATACCCTATCCTTTTATCTGTACCAAAATCTATCCTCAATAAAGAATACAATTTTTCGTTGGGCAAGAGCTTAATATCAAAAAAGTTAAAATCTTTACCATTAACCCAGAACCGCTGATCAGTAGATTTTACAATGCAATCCCCTTTTTTAATAAAGGCATTTTTTTCTATAGCAAATTGACCATTCAAAAATGTAAACTTCTCAGGATGTCTCACCCATCTGAATTCATCAGAAAATGCTATACCTTTTCTTTGCCTCCAGTCAATTCCAAGAGTGCTATCACAACGAGGGGCAATAGACCAGTAATAATCTTCTCTTACCCCAAAACCAAGCTCATCATCATAAGAAACTTTTGGCAACAAAAAACCAGACTTGGAACGATTTTGTAATGGCAACACCATTGTGGGCAAAATAAAAAACGGGATCTTTCCAACATTAAAAAGAACACCGGTAAATCTTACGAAATAATTACTATACAACCTTGCTTGCCGAGCAGAAATAGACCAGTGAGGAACAACAGAATCACAAGGAGAATAAACCATATCTCCCATCTTCCAACCATTGTCTCCAATTTTTTCTGCCTTGGAAGCTGTAATATAGCCCTGATCAACCTGAATCCTGATATTATCAGCATAACCAGTCTTATTATCTAAATTTAAAAAGATTTTATCAGCCAGAATCAAAAAGATATTTGTTTCTATTACTACGCTAGAACAACTGTCTCCTTTTTTTTGGGCAACCAAAGTCTGTTTCTCTTTGTCTATTTCAACCCTATCTGCCCAAATGTGCATCTTTTGGTCAACCCAGACTTCAACCTCGCCCTCAAGAATAACCTTGTTGAAATCTTCTATTTTTTGGTTAATACTATTGGCTTTAACTATTTTTACAGACTCAACAAACTCCCTAGCAATAGGAAAAATTTGTTTAAAAGAAAAAAGAAATAATAGTAAAAATATTTTACGCATTAAAAAGGCCGGCGTTCAGACAAAGCTTTATATATAGTAACTCGATCCATAAACTCTAAAGTAGACCCTATTGGAACACCACTGGCCAATTTTGAAATTTTAACACCCAAATCAGATTCAGCCAACCTAGAAGAAATAAAACTTGCCGTAGCCTCACCCTCCGGAGTTGGATTTGTAGCAAAGATAAGTTCGCTTACAGATTTGTCTACTCGTTTTATTAAAGACTCGATATTCAAATCCTCTGGACCTATGCCCTCTAAAGGGCACATTACACCACCAAGCACATGATAAACTCCATTATATCCTCCAGCTTTTTCTACGGCCAGAAGATCATGCCAAGTCTGCACAACACATATAATGGATTTATCTCTTCTTGGGGCAGAACAAACAGAACAAAGAGATGAGCCTTCAGTCCAATTAAAACATACAGAACAAGCTTTTACGTTTTCTTTTGCCTGCAAAATAACATCACACAACCGACGGATATCATCATCTTTTGCAAGCAAGAAATAATTAGCTACACGATAAATATTTTTAGATGCTAAATACGGCACCTTTTGTAATTGCCGTATCAATTTTTGCAAAGTTGGTAACGGACCAAACATAACTTAGCCCGTAATTCTTTTTCTTAAAACGTCTTCACCGATAGCTAAAACATTATTGGTTAACCAATAAAGAACCAATCCCGCAGGAAAGTTTATAAAGACAGCTGTCATAACAATTGGCATGAACATCATCATAGTTTTTTGTTTAGCATCTGCAACAGGAGCTATAACTTGCTGTAACAGCATTGACGCACCCATTAATACAGGTAAAACATAATATGGATCTTTCGCTGACAAATCAACAATCCAACCCAAAAATGGGGCTTGGTAGAGATCTAAATATCCACCTAAAACTCTGTATAGAGCAAACAATATAGGCATCTGAATTAACATTGGCAAACAACCCATAATAGGAGCAGCTTGAGATATATTATGTTCTTTATGGAACCTCAAGACTTCCTCTTGTTGTCTTCTTAAATCTGATTTAAATTTTGTTCTAATCCTATTAATCTGAGGCTGATATTTTTGATAGCCTTCCATTTTCTTTCTACCCCACATAGTCAACGGAGTAAAAGGCAATTTTATAACTATTGTAAGAACAATGATTGCAAAACCATAATTTTTAACATAACCAACGATCATCATTAACAAACTTAAAAGAAACTTGCAAAGCCAAGAAAGCCACCCAAAAGATAAAAGTTCTTCCAACCGTTGATCAACAACACCAAGGTCATCAACAAGTTTTGGACCAACATAGAAAGAAAGCAACCACGAACCCTTTTCTTTTATTTCTGGCCCTTCTAATACAGGATACAATCTATTTTCAAATTTCTTAAAGAAACTCCTTTGTACAAAACCAGCTTCATCAGCAACTAAACAATGTGCAAAATATTTATCTTCTGCACCAAATATTGATGGAGTAACCCAAGCTGAACTTAATTCGTTCTGGCTAATCTTATTAATACTTTGGCCACCAACACCACTAGAAAAACCTGTCATTTGGTCATCTGTAATTTCACCTACAAATGGTGCGGGATAAAAGAGTCTTGGCCTAATTGGAGCAGCTCCTGATTTTGGAGCAAAATCTAATAAGAGGCTAATTTTGTAATCTCTTTTGTTTAAAACATAAGTTTTTTTGATATTAAAACCATCAACATCTACTTGATAAGCAACTTCTATTTGATCGTCTAATTCTTTTGTTCCTACAAAATTATAAAAGTATGGTGTCTTTTCTTCTAATGCCAGTAAAAAGGCACCCTGTTCTCTCTGATAAAAAGTCACAGGTTGAATAGTTCTTAATGGCGTACCATTTATACCCAAATGCTTTCTGAAATCTATACTTGAAATTACACCACCATAATTAGAGAAGGAGATATTATAAAGATCTGTTTCTATTACTTTCTTATCTTCTTTTTGTGTGATCTTTTTATCAATAAAATCTATCTCTACATTAATTGGTCTTGCCAAATCTTGGGCTGCTGGAACCTTATATGCTTGACCAGGCATAACTTGCGTTGGAATACCCGGTTGCTGAACCTGACTTTTATTAAAATAATTGAAAAGCAAAAGAGTAGAAACTGCTAAAACCATAGCAAATAATAAATTCTTATTCATTTAATAACATCCTCAAAAAGTAAAGATTATAAAACGTCCAGTATTTAAAAAGCCGTTCGCCCTGAGCCTACACAAGGATCCAATCGAACGGCAAATTTATTCTAACAAAGAACAGAAGATCTATCCAGCTTTTTATACTGTTCTTTCATGAAACTCTTGATCTTTCAAAGTACTCTTTAATATTTTTTAATAAAACATATTAAAGCCAAAAAATCTAAAAAAAAAGGACACTAATGCATCCTAAAAAAAATATATTTAAAATCTTTTTAATCCTTGCCTTATCTTTTATCTCAACCAACTTGCTTCCCGTCGATTACGGCTCTGATACACAAGTAGCCATCACCCCCGTCACAATGGGAACAGGACAAACTAATATAATAAAATCTTTTGGTTGGCCTAAAAATGGATTAACCCTACAAGATGCCTCTTCAACCTGTACTTATCAGTCTGTTTTTCCCGTATCTGGTCCTTTAAACTTCAACGGGGGAACCTTCCACTTAGATACAGACTTAATTTTAAGCAATACTGCAAAAATAACATCCTTGGGAAGCATACAAGGATACCACCATGTAGTAGAACTATCTGAAACATCAACAAATTTACGATTTACAGGAGCAACAGATTCGACAGTTGTATCCCTTGTAAATCGATTAACAGAAGCTGCCGATGTCAATTCTGTAGACTGGTCTTATGACAACAATTATCTTGCATCTGTAATAGATTCAGTATCAGGAGACGACCTTTTTATATACTCTTTTAACGGATCAACTCTG
The DNA here is from genome assembly GCA_964453985.1 of uncultured Pseudomonadota bacterium. Lineage (GTDB taxonomy): Bacteria > Babelota > Babeliae > Babelales > UASB340 > CAYVQB01. The sequence goes on along the minus strand of CAYVQB010000007.1, from coordinate 4,238 downwards.
ACTCAAGTAAGTGGAGAATTTCTAAGTGGCAGCGGTTTTAACATAAGGTGGCACCCATCAAGTTATTATTTTGCAGTAGGAAGTAACAAAGGAACAGAAGAATTAAGAATTTTTTTATTTAATCCTGGAACTAATAATGCAACAGAAACAGATTCCGTTAATCTAGATGATATAACAGCTGTCGCATGGCACCCAACAGGAAATTATCTTGCAGCTGGAGGTATTATAGATACATCAGAAATAGTGCTTTACTCGTTTACAGGAGGAAATCTTACTCCTGTAACAACGGTAAACCTTGCAAGTAATCAAGACGTATCGCAAGACTCATTAACATGGGCCCCTTCAGGAAACGGAAATTATTTAACTGCTGGGGTTAACACAAATGGTAATGACCCAGAATTGTTAATGTACTATTTTGATGGCTCATCTTTAACCTTAACAGCACAAGCTAATATAGGACAAACAGTAAGAGGATTAGACTGGTCCCCAACAGGATCATATTTAACATTAGGATTAACTGATGGAGACAATCGTTTAAGGATTTTCAAGCATGATGTTAACAGAGGAGCAAATGCCTCTTTTGCTTATCTAGAGGAAGCAACCAGAGCTGACGAAGACCAAAGCATTTTCACTTTAAACTGGAACCCTGTAGGTACACAATTTACAGCAGGTTTACAAGCAGGAACAGGAACAGAATTTAGGGTTTATTCTTTTGATACGACACCAAGCCCTACAATAAGTTTAGAAATAGGAATAGAATCTCCAACTAATGTAAACTCTGTTAGATATTCACTCAATGGAAGCTATATTGCACGAGGCGATAACTCAAACTTTGTATCAATTTATAAACCCATAACAACAGGTGCCTTTCTTTTTAAAGATGTAAACCTTTTTTTAAATCATAACGTGACTATTCAAAGTCCCATTACTTTTCAAGGTGATTGTTCTGTAAATAGTCGCGGTAACAAATTGGAATTCAGTGGAGATGGGAGCATTAATATCAAAGAAGCAAGCACTGTTGACTTTAAATTAACAAAACTAAAATTCGATTCCTCGGGGGCATTCGCACTTGAAAACAGAACCTCTAAATTAAAATTCCAAGATGCAACAATTGAACTGGATTCTGATCTTACACTTGGTGATGGATCAATGGAAATAGATGGAGATCTAGTAATCACTGGACCTCACACATTTAACTATCAAAGTGCCTACACCTCAACAATTAATTCTTTTGCAAAACTTAAATTAGAAGACGATGTAACTTTTGCAATAGGAAGAAACCCTTCGTTAAGTCAACAACCAATCGAATTTACAGACAACACATCTATTTTATCATTAGACAATGCAACATTGAATATTACAAATTCAGGACTACAAATCACAAAAGCCAAAATCAAAACTTTTGGCCAATCCTTCTTTGATATAGATTCACAAGAAAATGATTTCGGACTCACCCTTGGTGATGCAACATCTGCAAATGATCCAACACTACAGGTTAGAGGCGGAGCAAACCTTTTAATCAAAAATGGCCCTCTTGTTTTCAACACCTACAATAAAAATAAATTGGAATTTTATGGAACCTCCGCAAAAATGACATTTAGCGACTATCAGTCTTCTTTAGAAGTCCAAAGAGATCTACACATAACGGACGGAATTCTATCACCTCAAAGTAATTCCAATATAAATATTGCAAACAATCACTATCTAACAACAGCAGATACAAAACTTGCATACCAAGACACAAAAGAAGAATTTTCTTTAACAGGAACAGTCGCCAACAACGCTAACATTATCTTAGACCAAAATGACGAACTAATTCTAATTTCCGGAAGCCTTTCAAAGAATATAACTATATCTCAAGATGGTAACGAAATTAGCGGACAAGGTGAATCTATAGCACAACTTAATTTAATATATAATCAGGCAGACCTAGCTTGGGATATAGGTACTCTAATTGACAATCACAATGTCGATTTAAATAAAGGCAAAATAACATTCAATAAAGATTCTGGATTCACTCAAGATTATCTTTTCACAGGCAGTGGAGCCGTTAATCTTACAACACAAAAATTCTCACTTGGCCCTCAAGATACATTATGGACCAGCACAATTTATTGGCAAGGGAACAACTCAGAAATAAATCTAAATGCAAAAGTATCCTTAACAGGAACCTGGACCTTCAGGGGAAACCATACAATTAATGGAAACAACCAAACTTTAAACCTAGCAAGTGCTGGACAAATATTTATTGAAGGTGATTCAACGTTAATCCTTAAAAACATTTCAATAGAAAACTTAAGATCCAATAATATTAAATGTACAACCAATTCAGGGAAGCTCATTCTAGATAACATAACAATATCACAAAGCAATAACTTTACCTTTCCATATGGTGGAATCAAATTTAAAAACAAAGTTACATTACAAGCAGAACGAACAACAGGAGCTACTTATAATTTTTCCTATGATACATCACGAACAAGTACCATAAATCCTATAAGTAAATTAAAAATAAAAGAAGGCATAAACTTTATAACAGGAAAACAAAATTCAAAATCAGCATATCAACCTTTAGAATTTGAAGATGCATCATCAATATTACACCTTGATGGTTGCACTATGCAGGTAACATCCTCCGGTATGCAAATGCTAAAAGGTGAAATGTTAGTAACCAATGATACAACTTTACAAATAGATCCTGCAAACCTAGACACTGGATTTATTATTGGCGATGGCACAAATAGCGCTAACGATTTTGTTATAAGAATTGGCGGTGGCAACAAACTAGTAATCAATACAGGAAAACTATTTTATAATAATGTTGCCTCAGAAGATAGAATTATTTACACAAACCAATCTTCTGCTATAAGAGTGGAATCTAGCCTTGGACTTGTTACACAAAGAACCTTATTAGTAAAAGATGGAACAATCTTATTTCCTTTTGGAGACTCAATCCAAACATTGGGCAACGCAACATTTCAACAGGACAACATAACACATATCCATGACTTCCCTTTTTCAGTTCACAGAATGAAAGCTGAGCTTAAAGCAAAATCCGGTTCTGCATATGATACAGAATATTATCTATTTAATAACGATTATTTTTATAGTACTGAAGGAAATGCAGGAATTCCTTTAAATATAGAATCTGGATCTTCAAAAATTGGAGGACCTGGACTTATCAGTGCCGATACAATTTTACGCCAAGGCAACGTCACCTTAAAACCCGCAATGTCTACCAACTACAAAAACAATATTACCATGAATGGTGGAACACTAACCCTAGATAACGACTTGAAATTTATAAGTGATAAAAAAATTACAGGCTCAGGAACAGTCAATCTTAACAGCAGTAAATTAACATTCGGAACAGATCCCTTAACATTTACCGACCCAATATTTTGGAACTCTTCTTCAGGAATAGAACTAAATGCAAAAACAACCCTGAGCACAACATGGACCATCAATGGTATTTATAACTTAAATGGTAATGGTAACATTCTTGATATGAGCTCCGGTGGAAGAATAGAAATTCGCCCTGACACAACTCTTTATCTAACAGATGTTGTTATCAAAGGTCTTGGCGATAACTACGGACGCTTCATTTTAAACTATGATACAGCACAAATAAATATGTCTAATGTTTACATCGAACTAGACAATAATTACTCAACAACAATTGGCGGTATTTATGTTGAAGGCCCAACAACTTGGGGTATTAAAAATTATAATTGGACATTTGATCAACATGCATCATTAACAGTAGACGGCGTAAGCTTATGGAAAGACTCTCTTGATAAAATAAATTCAGGAGACATACTCTTTGGAACCGGCGGAGATTTACGATTCTTAACTTTAATATCAAGTGGAACAATAAAAGCGTGTGCCAATCTTGACTTGATAGAATCTACAACACAATCCCTTGGTGTAGACATTGCAACAAATGCAACTAATATCCAAAACAATTCCAATGCTTTGCTCTATGGAATCAAAAACAATAGTAATTCTTTACTCACAATTGATACTGATCAATCTGAGCTTCAAGGCGCGGTAAGGGCCAACTCCAGAAATATCATTTATAACAGCAATGCTATATTAGTTAATCAACAAAATATAACTAATAATTCAAACGCATTACTCTACGGAATAACTAACAACTCCAACGCACTTCTATATGGTATTAAAAATAACAGTAACGCATTGCTTGCAATCAGTTTTGAAAATGATGAACTTGCTGG